>JAABUD010000017.1 GCA_011389555.1 Desulfotignum sp.
GAAGACATCAAGACCATTGCCGACACCTACCATAACTGGCGCAACCCGGATGGGAACTATGAGGATATCAAAGGGTTCTGCAATTCCGCATCCATTGACCGGGTCCGGGAACTGGATTATGTGCTCACACCGGGGCGGTATGTGGGGCTGGCTCTGGAGGAGGATGATTTTGATTTCAAGGCGCGGTTTGCCATGCTTAAGGCTGAGTTTGCCGAACAACTGAAAGAGGAAGAACGGTTGAATGCGTTGATATTGAAGAATTTGGATAAGGTGAATGTCAATGGCTAAAATTGAGGTTCAGGGAAAAGAAATCACTGTCATTTCAACGGAACAAGAAGATTATATCTCTCTGACCGATATGATCCGGGACATGGAAAACGGATTCGCACTGATTGAAAAATGGCTGCGCAACAAAAATACCATTGAATTTTTGGGCATTTGGGAAGAGATCTATAATCCTGATTTTAATTCCCCCGAATTCGAGGGAATTAAAAATCAGGCCGGCTTGAACAGATTTGTGCTTTCCGTCAAACAATGGTCACTTAAAAAAGGAAACATTCGAGATTATGCGGATGTTTTTCAATTGGTTTGTCTGGCCAATCTTGAGAATTTGAATGCGCTGTTCATTCATGAGAGATTGTCTCAGGAAAATCGGTTGGAACGATTGAATCGGATCGCCATCCAGCAAATGCAACTTTTGATGAAGGATGCGGGAATGAAGCGATTTGGGAAGGTGAAGATTGATGGGTGATTGGAAAGAGTGCAAACTTCAAAAGGTTGCTCATATTCAAACAGGCCCCTTTGGCAGCCAGTTAAAGAATGAACAATATATCACCGGAGGTACACCAGTTGTAACTGTAGAACACATCAATAACTTCCGCATTATTGATTTTGAGTATCCAAGCGTTTCAGATGTGGATAAAAACAGATTGTCAAAATATCTGTTGAGACCAGGTGATATTATTTTTACCCGAGTTGGTTCTGTAGATTTAAGTGCGCTTGTAAGGTCCCATCAAAATGGATGGATGTTTTCTTCAAGGATGTTACGTGTGAGGCCAAGTAAAGAAATTTCCTCGAAATTTCTCAGTTATTTTTTTCAACAAAATAGATTTCGCGAATACATCATTAATATTGCAGTTGGTGCCACAATGCCATCAATTAACACTGAAATCTTGAAAGACTTACCAATTGCATTCCCCCCGCTCCCCAAACAAAAGGCCATCGCCTCGGTCCTTTCCAGCCTTGACGACAAAATAGACCTGCTGCACCGCCAGAATAAAACCCTTGAATCCCTGGCGGAAACGCTTTTCAGACAGTGGTTTGTTGAGGAGGCACTGGATGATTGGGAAACAGGAGTTATAGGTGATTTTGTTAATATTGCCTACGGTAAAAACTTACCAACTAAAAAACTACAGGATGAAGGATACCCAGTTTTTGGAGGTAACGGTGTTATTGGTTTTTTTGAAAAGTATCTGTATGAAGAACCTCAAGTCCTTGTTTCTTGTCGCGGTGAAGCATCTGGGGTTGTTAATATCAGTTTTCCAAAATCTTTTGTTACAAACAACTCTCTTGTTCTTGAAAGGAATAAAAGAAGAGAAATTTCCTTTGAGTTTTTGAAGTACTTTGCTTTGAATGAAGATTTCAAAGTTTACGTTTCTGGATCAGCCCAACCTCAAATTACAATAAATGGCTTATATGATGCAGAATTTACTTTGCCAGATAAGGAAAAAATCGACCGTTTTTCTGATGTTGTTAAAACTTGGGAATTTAAGAGAACAAATAATCAAACTCAAATCCGCACTCTCGAAAAACTCCGGAATACCCTCCTGCCCAAACTCATGAACGGTGAGGTCCGGGTGGAATATGAGCATTAACACAATGGAAAAGTATGGAAAAAATCACCGAGAACGCCATTGAGGAACATGCTATACAACTCCTGGAAAGCCAGGGATACGCCTACATCCATGGTCCTGCAATTGCCCCGGACAGTGGTGCCCCGGAAAGACAGTCTTTTGAAGATGTACTCCTGCTGGACCGCCTGCAATCTGCCGTAACCCGTATCAACCCCAACATTCCCCCTGAGGCTCGAAACGATGCCGTCAAACAGATCCAGCGGCTCAACTCTCCGGAACTCATTGCCAACAACGAAGCCTTTCACCGGATGCTTACCGAGGGGATCACAGTCGCATACCAGAAAGGCGGGCGCAGCCGGGGGGACCTGGTATGGCTGATAGATTTCTTGCATCCGGAAAACAACGATTTTGTGGTCGCCAACCAGTTTACAGTGATAGAAAACAATGTGAACAAACGTCCGGATGTGATTCTTTTCATCAATGGTCTTCCCCTGGTTACAATGGAACTCAAGAATGCCGCCGATGAAAACGCCACCATGAAGTCGGCATACAAACAGCTTCAGACATACAAACAGGAGATTTCCAGCCTGTTCATCCCCAATGCCGTCATGGTCATATCCGATGGCCTGGAAGCTCGGGCAGGGACCATTTCAGCCGGATTCAGTCGCTTTATGACCTGGAAGACCGCCGATGGGAAAACAGAAGCATCACCGCTCATCGGTCAGCTTGAAACCCTGATAAAAGGCATGCTGAACCCAAAGACCCTGCTGGACCTGATCCGCCATTTTGTTGTATTTGAAGCATCCAAAAAAGAAGACAGACATACCGGCATCAGCACTGTTGAAACCGTTAAAAAACTGGCATCCTACCATCAGTACTATGCAGTCAATCTGGCAGTGGAGTCCACCCTGAGAGCTGCAGGAACCCCGGAAACACCCGGTACAAGAGAAGACCCAAAAGCTTACGGTCTGGCAACCGTAACATCTCAGCCCAAAGGGGACCGGAAAGGGGGCGTGGTCTGGCATACCCAGGGAAGCGGAAAATCGCTTTCCATGGTATTTTATACCGGCAAGGTTGTCCTGGCCCTGGATAATCCCACAGTGGTCGTAATCACCGATAGAAACGATCTGGATGACCAGCTGTATGATACCTTTGCCGCCTCAAAGCAGCTTCTGCGCCAGGAACCGGTTCAGGCAAAAGACCGAGATCATCTCAAGGAATTGCTCAAGGTGGCCTCCGGGGGCGTAGTTTTTACCACGATCCAGAAGTTTTCCCCGGACAACGGCAATGTCTACGAGACCCTTTCGAATCGCAGAAATATTGTGGTGATTGCCGATGAAGCCCACCGGACCCAGTATGGATTCAGTGCAAAGACCATTGACGACAAAGATGCACAAGGAAACATCATCGGTAAAAAAGTGGTCTACGGGTTTGCCAAATACATGCGGGATGCCCTGCCATATGCCACCTACCTGGGGTTTACCGGTACCCCCATCGAGAGTACGGATGTGAACACCCCGGCGGTATTCGGCAACTACATCGATGTGTACGACATTGCCCAGGCTGTGGAAGACGGTGCCACGGTTCGGATCTTCTATGAAAGCCGTCTGGCCAAAATCAGCCTGAGTGAAGAGGGCAGAAAACTGGTGGCCGACCTGGATGCAAATTTTGAACAGGATGACCTAACGGAAACACAGAAAGCCAAGGCAAAATGGACCCAGCTGGAAGCACTCATCGGCAGTGAGAACCGGATCACACAGGTGGCCCGGGATATCATCGCGCATTTTGAACTGCGCCAGGAGGTGTTCGAAGGAAAGGCCATGGTGGTGGCCATGTCCCGAAGGATCGCCGCTGACCTGTATAATGCAATGGTGGCTATCCGGCCCGAGTGGCACTCCGATGACTTGAAAAAAGGCGTGATAAAGGTGGTGATGACCTCGGCTTCCTCAGACGGCCCGGAAATCTCAAAACACCATACCACCAAAGACCAGCGCCGGATGCTGGCGGAACGGATGAGAGATCCGGAAGATGAACTCAGGATGGTCATTGTGCGGGACATGTGGCTCACCGGATTTGATGTCCCCTGCATGCATACCATGTATATCGACAAGCCCATGAAGGGCCACAACTTGATGCAGGCCATTGCCAGGGTGAACCGGGTATACAAGGACAAGCCCGGCGGTCTCGTGGTGGATTATCTGGGGATTGCATCGGATCTCAAAAAAGCCCTGTCGTTCTATTCGGACAGCGGCGGCAAAGGGGACCCGGCCATTGCCCAGGAACAGGCTGTTTCCCTGATGCTTGAAAAGTGCGAAGTGGTCTCCCAGATGTATCACGGGTTTGCCTATGAGGACTATTTTGAGGCGGACACCGGCCAAAAACTGTCCATCATTCTGGGAGCGGAAGAACACATTTTGGGCCTGGACAATGGGAAAAAAAGATATATTCAGGAAGTCAATGCGCTATCCAGGGCGTTTTCCATTGCAGTCCCCCATGAGCAGGCCATGGACGTCAAAGATGAGGTGGGGTTCTTTCAGGCCGTGAAATCCCGGCTGGCAAAATTTGACATTACCGGATGGGGCAGAACTGATGAAGAAATGGAAACCGCTATCCGTCAGGTCATTGATAAGGCCCTGGTGAGCGACCAGGTGATTGACGTGTTTGATGCGGCAGGTATAAAGAAGCCTGATATCAGCGTACTTTCAGAAGAATTTCTTTTGGAAGTCAGGAGCATGGAACATAAGAATGTTGCCCTGGAGGTCCTGAAAAAACTGCTCAATGATGAAATCAGAAGCAGGACCAAGAAAAACCTGATCCAGAGCAAGACCCTCATGGAGATGCTGGAAGCCTCCATCAAACGATACCATACCAAGGTGCTGACCGCTGCCGAAGTGATAGAAGAACTCATCAAATTGAGCAAAGAGATCCACCAGATGGACAGGGAACCGGCGGAAATGGGCCTGTCTGACTTCGAATATGCCTTCTATACCGCCATTGCCAGCAATGACAGCGCCCGTGAGGTCATGGAAAAAGACCAGCTCCGGGAACTGGCAGTGGTGCTGTATGAAAAAGTCAAAGCCAACACCGCCATCGACTGGACCATCAAGGAAAGCGTGAAAGCCAAACTCAAGGTGATTGTCAAACGGACCCTTCGCCAGTACGGGTATCCGCCTGATATGCAGAAGCTGGCCACGGAAACCGTTCTAAAACAGGCGGAGATGATAGCGGAGGAATTAACCAACACGCGTATGACCAGTTCGTCACCTTCATAATCTGCCGGAATACGGATTATGGTGTGATCGGCAAAATTATAACAAGCTGCCACTGGTTGCGGTCTGTCATGAGGCCGCCATCTTCCGATGAATCAGATCTGTGACCATGGCACTGTCCCCGTTAAGAACCTGGTGATCCTCAATGGTAAACCGGTGCTCTGTGGTGTTGATCAACATACTGTCGTTTTGGACTTTCACCTGCTTTCCAAAGGTAAAATTGCCTTGTACAGTAAAACACGTACAGTTTTTCAAGGAAGGCACCCCTTTGGGAAAACGCTTTTCAAAATCATCAATGAATTTGTAATAAGCAGGATCCAGGTCAATATGGACACTGTCTGATTTTTTTTCCGGATTCGGTATCAGATGAAACCGGTCATCCAGGATATAGCGGTCGGAGCGGACATCCAGCAGATCATTGGTGTTTTTTACAGGGATGAAACGGTCCCTGGGCACGCAGATGGCGCCGGTCCTGTCAAAAACAGAAACAGCACTGCCCATGGCTGTTTCAAGCTGATAAACCTCTGGTGACTCCGGGTCCCGGGGATCCAGTGTTTTTTTGTTCCGGATCATGGGAAGTGCAATAATGCCGTTTTGCCGGTGTAAAACCTTCTGCAGGGCAGGCAGGTAAATCCAGATATTGTTGGTATTGAAATACCGGTGCTTTTCAATATCCTGGAAATCTTTTTGGTCCTGTTTCGGGCACTGGGCGATTTCCCGCAGGATATAGCCGCCGGATTTCATTTTTGCCAGATGGCCCCCTTTTTTGTCGTTTGGGGTGCGGGGTGAGGTTTCCATCATGAAACTGAACCGGTTTTCAATAAAATATCCCAGAATGGCAGGGTCCACCACAGCACCCAGATTATCGATGTTGGACAAAAAAGCATACTCATATCCATTATCCAGCAACTGGTCCAGCATGCCGCTGGTATACAGGGCGGTATATACATTTCCGTGTCCGGGGGGGCACCATTCCAGGGCCGGGTTTTCAGGATGCCGGGCAGGTTCGAGGGTGGCTGCATCGATCTTGGGGACCTTGTGCTGGAGAAATTCCTTGCCCAGGGGCCGGTTTCTCAGGGACGGATAGGCTTCCAAGGCCTTCAGGGTGGCCCTGGTGGTTGAAAAGCTGTTCATGAATACAACCGGCACGGCAGGATCCATTTTCCGGCACTGGGATACCGCGATATCCAGAAAAGAAAAAAAGGATTTCACTTTTAACAGTCCCTTGGGCTTGTTCATGCCCATGCTGGTGCCCAGTCCGCCGTTCAACTTTATGGCAGCGGTTTTATGCAGGTGCCGCCTGCCGGTCTCTTCATACTTTCCCGAACCCAGGGAAGCAAAATCAGTGAGCGTATCCACCGGCTGAATACCGGCTTCAGGAATCAGTCCTTTTTCTTTTTTTATCAATTTTTCATAATAGTTGCGGAAAATATGGATGGCTGGTGCAGGCATATTTTCCGCTTTCATTTTTTTTTCAAACGGTTTGAATTTGGCTTGATGTTTCATAAGGTTTCCCCTCATTATATTCCCGCTGCATGTTATATTTATATGTCTATACTGCGTTGTTTATACTGTAACAGTATTTTTTGCCGGTAAGGCTGTTTCAGGATCATAAGGATAATTGACCGGCCCTCGGTTCACAATGCAGGAAAAAATGTATTTGCCGCTGGCAATGTATGCATGAAGTCATGGGGTTTCAAAACCCGTTTGTAAACAGGACGCTTATGGCCTTCCGGCCAAATGAAAAATTTCATCTCTGCCGGGAAAATTATAAAAAAAGAAAAAAACGAATAACAACCCAAATGAGATTTCTGCCCATTTATTGCATGACAATTTCATCAAAAATGGGTGGTTTTCCTGATTTTTTCCGTATTTTCAGACACCGGGCAGTCCGTTATGGTTTGACAGGGGTTGGGGTGGCGCTGGATGCGTTGCCCCGGGCTTCTCTGGCATAAATTGAAGCATCCGTGTTGCGCTGGTCCAAAAAACAGGGCACCCGTATCCAGTCCATAACCGGAAACGGTCTCCAGGGCAGGTATACCAGAAAAGAGGAAAACAAAGAAAAAACAGCAAAGGAGAACGAGACTGCAAAAAAGGAAAAAACTGCCGCCCCAATCCCCCTACGGATTGACAAAGTCACTCTTACCGGTTCCAACCGGCTGGAATATACCGATTCCACCCGGATTGATACCTTTTCTGCGGTGCTGGCCATTGATGCTCTGGATATTGCCGATATAGACCTGGGACAGATGGAACCGTGGACTTTATGAAATAAAATGCCGGAACACAGACCTGAGATGGTGTTAATCTGATTTTTTTTCCGGATCCAGTTTGTCCGGCGGCTCCGTGGGGTATTTTATGCAAGTAAATGCATGATTTCTTTTTCAGACAGATCATGCCAGCTTTTGTAGGCATCAGCCACGGCAAAGGACATGCTTTCCCGGATATTGGCACAGTAGATGTCTGCTGAAAAATCATCATAAAGTTCCTGCACGGTCCGCAAAGGTGCTGTGGGAACTGCTACAATGATTTTGGCAGCGTTGCGTTTTTTGCAAAGATGTATGGATGCTTTCATGGTGAATCCAGAGGCAAGACCGTCATCCACCAGGATGACGGTCTTGTCCTGTATATCCGGAAAAGGCCGGTCGTGCCGGAGTTTTTTGCGGCGCTGCTCAAGCTCCGCCCTTACTTTGGCAGACTGTTCCTGTATCTGCTTTTCATTCAGTCTGAGCCCGGAGATCAAAACATTATTATAGAAAATGTCGTTTTCTTCTGT
>JAABUD010000018.1 GCA_011389555.1 Desulfotignum sp.
AAAACTGGGCGGATATGGGTTCCCACACATCCCCCACCACGGCAGTTTCTTCATAGGGCGCAATCCAGGGGGCAAAAACGGCCACCAGACTGTTCAAAATCACAATACCCAGACCGATGCGGGCGCTCAAAGGAGATTGTCTCAATACACTCAGCACAACATATTCCTTTTTCAGAACCGGGATTGTCTCAGTTTAGGATTGGACAGCATGGACAGCACATCCGCCAGCAGGTTCAGCCCGATATAGGTGATGGAAAAAATAAGGCCCGAGGCCTGGACCACGGGCAGATCCCGTTTGGCAACAGAGTCCACCAGCAGCTGTCCCAGACCGGGATACACAAACACCACCTCCACAATCACCACCCCCACCACCAGGTAGGCCAGGTTCACGGCCACCACATTGATCACCGGAGACAGGGAGTTGGGAAAAGCATGGTGAACAATGATCCGAAGGCGCCGGATCCCCTTGATTTCCGCCATCTCGATATAGGCGGATGCCAGGACATTGATAATGGCAGCCCTTGTCTGGCGCATCATGTGGGCGGTTACCACGCAGGTCAGTGTCAGGGCCGGCAGCAGAATGGTATATAATTTGCTGCCCAGCCCCATGTGGGCATCGATCATGGCAATACTGGGAAACAGGTCCATCTGCACACTGAAGATGACAATGAGAATATAGGCCACAAAAAATTCCGGAAAGGAAATAAAGGACAGGGTGATGGTGGAAATGGCCTTGTCATACAGGGTGTTTCTGTAAAAAGCGGCCAGAATCCCCAGCAGAATGGCCAGGGGTACGGCAATGACCGCTGTGGTCGCTGCCAGAAACAGGGTGTTGGAAAACCGCCAGGAAATCAGTTCCGCCACGGGCCGGTGGTTGGCCAGAGAATTGCCGAAATCCCCCTGGACAAAATCCTTGAGCCAGGCCACATACCGGATGTGCGGCGGCAGATCCAGTTTGAGTTCCTTGCGGAACGCCTCCACCGTCTCAGGGGTGGCGGACTGGCCCAATACCGCATCTGCCACATCACCCGGCAGCAGTTCCACCCCGATGAAAATAATCAGGGAAATGACAAAAACCGTTGCCAGGCTTGCACCGATCCGCTTGAGAACGTGCCGGATTACATTTTTCATTTATCATCTAACATGTTAAATTGTTGATGAGGACAATATATCGGGCTCGAAGTATTTTTGTCAAGGTATTATCGGATATCTGTACAATTGCCACACGTCTGCAAGATTCCCGGCCGGCAACCTCATCCAAATGATCCAAACCTGCTTTGTCCAATCGATGATAAAAAAAACAAACTGTCTGCATACCAGAATGGGGATTGAATCTTATCGCATTCTATGAAATTATGTGTGTACTTGGTTATTGCACACAGGACCATCGCATGGGGGAGCGTCGTCAGGAATATCAACCAGCCCTCCTGCAGGAGGCTTGTGACAGATTCGCAGTTGCTGACAGAAAAGGGGGTATCATGACCGCTGCAAATGATGATCAGTGCAGAAATTTCTTGAATTCTCTGCGTAAAATCATCCAGGCAATTGACCAGCATTCCATTGTCCTGAAAAAGAAATTCGGCCTCACCGGCCCCCAGCTGGTGACGCTCCAGGCAATTTCATATTATGCCCCCATATCCGTTACCCGGATATCAAAGGTTGTCAGCCTGAGCCAGGCATCGGTAACCGATATCACCCAGCGCCTTGAAAAAAAAGGGTATCTTTCCCGGACCCGGAGCTGCGATGACAAGCGTAAAACCGACATCGTCCTCACCCCAAAAGGTACCCAAATTCTGGATGCGGTTCCCCCCCTGCTCCAGGAACGTTTCACAAAACGGTTTTCAGAACTGGAAAGATGGGAGCAGTTGATGATTGAAAGTGCATTTGAGCGGGTGGTATTCATGATGTCGGCCCAGGATTTCGATGCCATGCCCATCATGTTCACCGGAGAGGACAAATAAAATACCTGCCTGCCGTTTTCCGGCAGGCAGGTATCGTGAATCTAAAACATAACAGGTGACATGAAAACACCTTACGTTGAAAAGGTCTTTCATTCTTTGTTGTGCCCGTCAGGGCATGACTGTCACTTAGATCTTCATTTTCCTGTAATCATCGTGCAGACCCATGTACAGGCTGATCATCATCACGAGCATGACCACGGTAAAGGGCAGGCCCACGGTGATTGCCACGGCCTGGATGGCGCCCAAAGCGTCGGCCCCGCCGCCCACCAGCAGACAGGCGGCGATCAGGCCCTGAAGCGTGGCCCAGAACATCCGCTGAAACCGCGGGGCATCCATTTTACCGCCGGCGGTGATGGAATCCACCACCAGAGAGCCGGAGTCCGAAGAGGTGACAAAAAACACCAGGACCAGGCAGATACCCAGAAACGAAGTGATTCCGGTCAGGGGCAGGTTTTCCAGCATCTGGAACATGGCCAGGGACACTTCCCCCAGGCCCTTTTCCGCCAGCTGGCCGATACCGTTCTGGATCTGGTACAGGGCGTTGCCGCCGAATGCCGTCATCCAGACGATGGTCACCAGGGTGGGTACCAGGAGCACGGCAGCCATGAATTCGCGGATGGTGCGGCCCTTGGAGATGCGGGCGATGAACATCCCCACAAACGGTGCCCAGGAGATCCACCATGCCCAGTAAAACACGGTCCAGCCTTTGTAGAATTTGTCATCCGGCCGGTCGATCCAGTTGCTCAGAGGAATGATCCACTCGGCATAGGACCCGGTGGTGGTGAACAATCCGCCGAAAAAATGCAGAAAAGAGCCGGCAAACATGACAAAACACAGCAGAATGATTGCCAGGACCATATTGATGTTGCTCAGCAGCTTCACACCGCCATGAAGCCCCCTGTACACGGAGAACAATGCCACACCCGTGACCGCGGCGATAATGATCAGCTGCAAGCCGATGGTATTGTCAAACCCGAACAGAAAGTGCAGGCCGGACGCCGCCTGCTGGGCACCGAACCCCAGGGAGGTGGCCAGACCGAAAATGGTGGCGATCACGGCAACGATATCGATGATATGACCGGCCAGACCCCAGGTTTTTTCCCCCAGAATGGGAAAGAAAGTGGAGCGGATGGTCAGGGGCAGTCCTTTGTTAAATGTGCAGAACCCCAGCGCCAGGGCCGTGACGGCGTATATGGCCCAGGGATGGATCCCCCAGTGAAACATGGTCCCCCCCATGGCGGCCCGGGCCGCTTCCGGCGTATTGGGCGCCGTGTTCAACGGTGTTCCCCACCAGTCCGTGTAATAGGCCACGGGTTCGGCCACACTCCAGAACATCAGGCCGATGCCCATGCCGGCGGCAAACAGCATGGCAAACCAGGACGCCCGGTTGAATTCCGGTTTGCAGTCCTGCCCTCCCAGACGGATTTTGCCGTGGGGCAGCACGATCAGAGCCAGACAGTACAGCACAAACAGGTTCCCGGAAATCATGAAAAACCAGTCAAAATTTTCGATGGTCCATGCTTTGGAACCATCGAACACGGTTTTTGCCCCTGTCGGATTCATCAAGGTTAAAACAATAAAAAGGACCACCAGGGAAGCCACGACAAAAAACACAGGATGGACATCCATCCCCCATTTTTTCACATTGTCCTGTCCCACCTGATAATCGGTATCAAACCTGTCTTTCATACAAACATTTTCCTTCTCTGTAAATGGTTAACCACTCCTCTTACCGGGCCGGCAGAGGACTTTCGCCTCCAAGTCATCCGGATTATCCGGATAGCGCCAGTCAGGCGCCGGGCGCCATGCCTGGCGCACCTATATAGAAGACCGCCCCCGAAAGGGCGGCCTTTTCTCACTATATCTATTTGTATGCTGATATTATTTGGTAGACTTAATTTCTTCCAGGGCATCCATGATCCGCTGCTTCTCTACAGGTAGCGTCCCTTCACGCATTTCTGCAAAAAGGGCTTTCATCAGGCAGTATAACATCAGGAGCATGATAATCATGAAGGGGAAACCACCGACAACGGAAGCGGTTTGCAGCGCTTCAAGGCCGCCTGTGAAAAGCAGAACTGCGGCGATAGCACCTTCTAAAGACCCCCAGACGATCCGCAGGTACAGCGGCGGATTAGGGTTGCCACCAGAGGTTAACATGCCGTTGACATAGGTTCCCGAGTCGGAGGATGTAACGAAAAATATCACAACCGAGCACATCGCCACAAAAATCAGCAGGTTTGATAACGGGAATCCCTGCAGTAATGCAAAGAAACCCAGGGCAGAGTCTGTATTGACAGCTGCCATAATTGCTTCATTACCCTCAATAAAAGTCTGGTGCAGGGCAGAACCGCCAAAGACTGCAAACCAGACCATACTGACTGCCACCGGGACAAGGATAACCCCGACAATAAAGTTACGGATGGTGCGTCCGCGTGATACACGGGCAATAAAAGTCCCGACAAAGGGAGCCCAGGCGATCCACCATGCCCAGTAAAAAACGGTCCAGGCATTATACCAGCCGTCTGTACCGGCGCCTGCCGCATCAAGACCAAAGGACATCTGGATAATGTTCTGCAGGTAATCACCGGTCGCCTGGGTCAACGTTTTAAGAATGAACACTGTCGGACCGACAAGAAATACCAGCAGCGTTAACAACACGGCAGCTATAATATTGATCTGGCTGAGATACTTGATACCGCGGTCAATACCCGTTGCTGTGGAGATAATCGCTGCAAGCGTGGCGAGTACAACGATGGCCAGCCACAAAGGCGCGCCACTTGTAAAGCCGAACAACTTTTCCAGGCCGCCGCCAATCTGCATTGCGCCAAGACCCAGAGACGTAGCCAGGCCAAAGAGGGTGGCAAAAACACCGATGATATTCACCAGCATCCCCCAGGGGCCCTCGATACCCTTACGGCCGAGGATCGGCTCAAGGCAGGAACTCAGCAGCATCGGCAATCCCTTACGATAAGAAAAGTAAGCCAGGCAACAGGCAACTACCGCATAAATAGCCCAGGGATGCAACCCCCAGTGGAAGAACGAGTACTGCATGGCCAGGTGCACTGTCGCAGCCGTTTTTGCTTCACCGTGAGGCGGCCACATATAGTGCCACATCGGTTCGGAAACACCCCAGAAAAGCAGCCCAATACCCATACCGCAGCTAAAAAGCATAGCAAACCAGGCCATATTGGAGTATTCCGGTTTTTCATCATCTCCTCCCAGCCTGATTTGACCTACAGGGCTGAGTAGTAAAAACACAGTCATGACAAGGAAAATGCTGGCGCCAAAGATAAAACTCCAGCCCCATGATTCCTTCATGTAGGTGAATACTGCATCAGCAATTTTACCGAATGATTCGGGTGCAACACCGCCAAAA
The DNA here is from genome assembly GCA_011389555.1 of Desulfotignum sp. Lineage (GTDB taxonomy): Bacteria > Desulfobacterota > Desulfobacteria > Desulfobacterales > Desulfobacteraceae > Desulfotignum. The sequence continues at coordinate 5,338 of JAABUD010000018.1, forward strand.
AATACAAATGGAATCATCACGACAAGTGCAATCCAAAAAGTCATCTTTGCACTACTTTTACTATTATTATCCAAGGTTACATCCTCCTTTACATAGGTCAACATTTTTTATGGTCCATGATTTGGTCCAGTCAAACACCTTTTTGGCTTCTACCGGATTCCACAAGGTTAGAATAATAAAAACGACAACCAGGGAAGCCACGACAAAAAAAACAGGATGGACATCCATCCCCCATTTTTTCACATTGTCCTGACCGATTTGATAATCAGTATCAAACCTGTCTTTCCTAAATACACCTCCCTTCATTTCTGATTACAATTAATCAAATGATACAAATATCCACATGCGCAAAGGCACTCCCTGCTATTTTACCGTCAGAACCGGGCAATGGGCTTCCAGGATCACATACTGGGCCGTGGACCCGAATACCATTTTTTCCACCTTGGACCGTTTTTTGATCCCGATGATGATCTCATCCACATCCTTTTCATAGGCATACTGGACAATATCCTCCCCGGGTGCCAGTCCCCGGATCAGAATATGGACCTCACTTTCAATGCCGTGTTTCTGGAACACTTCCTGCCGGACTTCATTGAGGCGATGCTCGAGCTCCCGGATTTCCCGTTCTCTGGTATCCTGATCACAGGTTCGGATCAGATACACATAGGCACTGGCTTCTTTGGCCCGCTTCAACGCTTTGTCCAGCACTTTGGAAGTGGATGTGTTCTTGTCATAGGCAACAAGTATTTTCATGAACGTCCCCTTTACATTTTGTTACAGATATCAACGGCATCTGTATACACAGGACCCGGTTTCTGCTGCTGCAGTTACCGGGTCCTGTAACATTTTACAGTTTTTCAGTCAATACCGGGACCACATCAAAAATATCCCCCACAATGCCATAGTCGCATTTGGCAAAAATCGGGGCGTCCTTGTCCTCGTTGATGGCCACGATCACTTTGGAGGTTTTCATGCCGGCAAAATGCTGCACCGCGCCCGATACCCCGCAGGCAATATACAGCCGGGGAGACACGGTTTTCCCGGTCTGGCCCACCTGCATGGAATGAGGCGCATACCCCGCATCCACCGCGGCCCTGGAAGCACCCACGGCCGCACCGATCTTGGCGGCACAGTCCTCCAGCATCTTGTAATTTTCCGCTGCCTTGATGGCCCGCCCCCCCGTAATGATGATGGGTGCTTCAGTCAGATCGATCTTGTCGGAATCCCCCTTTTTCACCTCCTTGATCACCAGTTTTCCGGGATCGGTCACATCTGCGGTGAATTCCGCGGTTTCTCCGGCGGCCGGGGCCGGTTGCGCCTCGATGGCATTGGGCCGCACCGTGGCCAGCAGAACCGGTGCATCCACCTTGAGGGTGGCAAAGGTTTTGCCGGAAAAATGGGATTTTCGGGCGGTTTTTGCCTCCACATCCAGGGCCACACAGTCGGACACCAGGGGCAGATCCATGAGCGCGGCCAGCCGTGCGAACAGGTCCTTGCCTGCGACAGATGCCGTGCCCAGCAGCGCGGTCAGGTCAAACTCCTTGACAGCGGCAGCCAAAGCCTCGGCCAGCAGGTCCGGGCTGGCGGTGATATCCCCGCCGGATGCCGCCAGTTTCACGATTTTTGCAGCCCCGAATTCCGCCAGTTTATCCTTCAGCCCTGCCGGGTCGGCATCGGTAACCAAAGCAATGATCTCCTGGCCTTTTGCAGCCGTCATCACCCCCAATGAGGTGTCTTTGACCTCATTGTTTTCAGTTTCAATCAATATGCCAGTCCTGGCCATAACAACACTCTCCTTGTTTTATAAAACCTTTTCATCTTCCTTGAGAATCCGGATCAGTTCAGTGACCTGGTCTTCCACAGCCCCTTCGATCATTTTCGCGCCTGATCTTTCCGGCACGGGCTCCAGTTTTTCCAGGGTCACGGCTCCGGCGGAACCATCGATTCCCAGATCCGCCAGGGTCATCTGCTCGATTTTCTTTTTCTTGGCTTTCATGATGTCCGGAAACTTGGGATATCTGGGTTCGTTCAACCCTTTGGTGGCTCCGATCACGCACGGCAGATTCATTTCGATCACCTGCTTGTCACCGCCGCCCACTTCCAGTTCCGCCACGGCTTTACCGCCGTCCACGGACAGCTTGCTGACCTCATTGACCACGGGTACTCCGAGGTATCCGGCCAGCCGGTACTGGGTCTGAAAGGTTTCCGAATCCACGGATCCCTTGCCCGTGAAAACAAGATCCGGCAGTCCATCCTTTTCCATGGCCGCTTTCAGGGCTTTGGCCGTCAGGGTTGCATCCAGGAACTGGCTGTCCGCGGTCACCAGGATCCCCCGTTCCGCACCCATGGCCAGGGCGGACCGGATGGTGGCATCTGCCCCGGGTTTTCCCACGG
>JAABUD010000019.1 GCA_011389555.1 Desulfotignum sp.
ACGGCACCAGACTGGCAATGGTCCGGCAGGCGATGCTTCCTGAAAAAACCCACCCGGCATGGGGAACGATCCCGGCGACAAACCGGCCCCCGGCCGGGCCCGTGTTGTCTGTCAAAAACTGCTGAATCGCCGATTTACACTCATCTGCCGCAGCCGGATACCAGGTGCCGGCAAATGCGGTTCGTTTTTTTTCCATGGTACCTCATCATGGGGTCAGGCCTTGCGTTTTTGATGTTTCTTTGAGAAACATCAAAAACGCAAGGCCTGACCCCGGCTGTTTGTTTACAATTGCTGCTTGAGCCATGCCACCCAGGGGGCCAACCCTTGTCCGCTTTTGGCGGACAGTTCGAACACGGGCATGCCCGGGTGCACTTTTTTCATGTTCTCCACCGCCAGGGCCGCGTCAAAATCCAGATAAGGCAGCAGATCCACCTTGTTTAAAATGGCGGCATTGGACACCTGAAACATGAGGGGATATTTCAACGGCTTGTCTTCGCCTTCCGTAACGCTCAACACCACCACCCGGGCATTTTCCCCGATATCGAACTCCGCCGGGCACACCAGGTTGCCGATATTTTCCACAATCAGCAGATCCAGGTCGTCACATCCGAGTTTCCGGGCCGCAGTATCGACCATCGGAGCGGACAGGTGGCAGTCGCCTCCGAACTGGTCCGTGTTGATCTGGGTCACTCTGGCACCGGTCTCTGCCAGGCGGTCGGCATCATTGGTGGTGCAGATATCCCCCACGATCACCCCTACCTGGATATCCGGCATCAATTGCTCCAGTGTCCGGCAAAGGGTCTGGGTCTTTCCTGAGCCGGGGGATGACATCATGTTCAACACAAACACCTTTTTTTCCAGAAAATAGTGCCGGTTTTTATCTGCTTCCGACACATTTTTTTCCAGAATATTTTTTCGAATTTTGATTTCCATATATTCAATTGCCTTCGTTTATTATGGGTAGTACAAACTGGACATCACAATAACAGATATCAAACTAATGCGGACGTGCTCTTTGGGTTGATGTAATGTATTGTTTGACAGCAGCAGCAAGAAGTTCGGATCGTTTCATACCAAACTTCCCCCTGTATTCATCTACATCTGAAAGAAGAGAGGCTGGAAATATTACATTAAACCGTTTTTTGGGCTCACCGCTTTTTTTATTTTTCGGTCTGGGAATGGGCTTGCCGTATTTTTTGGCTGCATCAATCCACAATTGCATGGCTGTCTCTAATTCCCGCAACGCGTCCTCCGGTGTTTCGCCAAATGCAGAACACCCTTTAAGCTCTTCTATTTCAGCTATATAATCCCCATCTCCGTTTGGATCGGGAAAAATTTTTACCGTATATTCCATGACTACTCTCCATCAATAATCTTAATGGCTTGTTTGATTTGATACGCTTTTGCTGTTCCATCCTTCTTTTTTTGGGCATTTACAGGAGTATCAACCATCGGATGAATAAAAACATGGTGGCTGCCACTTACACGATGGAGCACAAACCCATTTTCTTCAAGCCAGGCCACAAAATCATGAAACTTGACATTGTTTTGATTTTGTCTGATCTTCTTGTTTTTCTTATGGGCTTTTGTCATCTCTGACTAGTTTTTCCCAACAAATCAAATTTTGATGGTAATGTGTTTTTACACCTTTGTCAATTGTGGCAAAACGTATTTTCATTACTCTGAAAGCTCCAAAGAAACAATGTCGATCTCCCGGCCGGACAGCAGTTCGATCTGGCTTTTTTCACAATCCGGGCACCGGAACACCGGGGTATCGGCCTCCCATTCCCTGTCGCAGGTATTGCAGCGGATACGCACCGGCACCATTTCAATATTCAGCTGTGCAGATTCCAGAGGTGTATCTTTGGTGATGATTTCAAAACAGAACGTCAGGCTGTGGGGCACCACAGAAGACAGTTTCCCGATTCTCAGATTCAACGACGCAACCCTGGGGTCTTTCAGATCTGCGGGCAACGCATTTAACGCAATCTGGACCAGTTCCTGCGCGATTCCCATTTCATGCATTTTTTCATCTCCTTTGAGTTTCAGGCGCCTTTTGACCGGGTTTCATAAAATTGCCGTTTGAATCCGTCAAACCGATCCTCTTGGATGGCTTCACGCATGGTTGCCATGAGATCCAGATAATAATACAGATTATGGATGGTGTTCAGGCGATAGGCCAGCAGTTCCCGGGATTTGTAGAGATGGCGCAGATAGGCCCGGGTGTAGTTCTGGCAGGTATAACAAGTGCAATTTTCATCAATGGGCTGCGGATCAAATTTGAACCGGGCATTGGGGATGTTGATATCGCCTCTGGATGTAAACAGCTTGCCGTTTCTGGCGTTCCGAGAAGGCATGACACAGTCGAACATGTCGCATCCCATTTCCGTCAATTCCACCAGATTTTCAGGCGTTCCCACCCCCATGATATACCGGGGTCTGTTTTCAGGCAGAAGCGGCAGGGTATGATCTGCCATCTCGTACATCAGGTCCGTGGGTTCCCCGACCGACAGTCCGCCGATGGCAAATCCTGAAAAATCGATCTGCATCAGCTGTTGTGCGGAACGGGTTCGAAGATCCTTGAACATGCCGCCCTGGACAATGCCGAACAGGTTGTTGGGGGCGCCTTGTGTCTGCCAGTAGTCATACCCTTTTCCCGCCCAGTCCGTGGTTTTTTCCAGGGCGGTTTTTGCCTGGGCAAAGGTGGCGGGATATCCCATGCACCAGTCTAAAGACATCATGATATCCGACCCCAGAATGGTCTGGATTTCCACGGATTTTTCCGGTGAAAAAAAATGGCGGGACCCGTCAATATGGGACTGAAATGCCACCCCGTCGTCAGTGAACTTTGCCAGTTTTGCCAGGGAAAAAAATTGAAATCCGCCGGAATCGGTGAGCATGGGCCGGTCCCAGTGAATAAAGCGGTGCAGGCCGCCCATATGAGAAATCACCTCGCATCCGGGCCGCAGGTACAGATGATAGGTGTTGCCTAAAATGATCTGTGCGCCGCAATGCTCCAGATCGTCTGCGGTCAGTGCTTTCACCGATCCCACCGTGCCCACGGGCATGAAAATGGGGGTTTGGATCCGGCCCCGGGGGGTATCGATGATGCCGAGCCGGGCCCGGTTTTGAGTGGACTGTTTCAGCAGGGTAAATTTCAATCCGTGCCTCCTGGGGTTCATTCAATAAGCATGGCATCGCCATAGCTGAAAAACCGGTATTTTTCAGCCACCGCTTCCGCATAGGCCCGCAATATCCGTTCCCGGTCATAAAATGCAGACACCAGCATGAGCAGCGTGGATTCGGGCAGATGAAAATTGGTGATCAGGGCATCCACGCATCGGAACTTGAATCCGGGATAGATATACAGATCACACCGGCCGCTTCCCGGTGCCACCCGGCCGGTGTCATCGCAGACAAATTCCAGGGTCCGCACCGAGGTGGTGCCCACAGCCACCACCCGGCGGCCCCGGGCTCTGGCTGCATTGATCTTGTCGGCCGCTTCCGGTGACACAGAATAATACTCTGAATGGATCGAATGGTCCCGGATATCGGTCACCCGCACCGGCACAAAAGTGCCGTATCCCACGTGCAGCGTAAGATGGACCATGTCAATCTGTTTTTGCGCCAGTTGATCCATCAGGGAATCCGTAAAATGAAGGCCGGCGGTGGGTGCGGCCACGGCCCCATCATTTCGGGCATACACGGTCTGATAATTTTCCTGGTCTTCTGCGGTCTGGTCCGTTTTCGGGCCCCGCTTGATATAAGGGGGCAATGGGAGGGTCCCGGCGGATTTCAAATAATCAATAAAAGAGTTCCCTCCTGAAAACCGGATCTCACAGATCCCCTCATCGACGGACATCACCTGCCCGGTCATCGGATCTGTAAAATACAGGACACTGCCTGTCTTCGGCATTGTAGACGCCCGGACCAGGCATTCACACCGGAAGGCTCCGGTCTTTTCCAGATGCTGCATCCCTTGCGCATAATCGATGATCAACACCTCCACCCGGCCGCCCGTGGCTTTTTTTCCGAATAATCGGGCCGGAATCACCCGGGTGTTGTTCACCACCAGCAGATCCCCGGGTTGCAGCAGTTCGGGCAGATCCTCAAACCGGTGATGGACAATCTGGTCCGTGTCCCTGTGAATCCGCATCAGCCGGGAATCACTGCGGGTGTCACAGGGCTTCTGGGCGATCAGATGCCGGGGCAGTTCATAGTCATAGTCTGACAACTGATACATCAGGCCGCCCTCACGGCCGCATACACCACCCCGAGCCCGGCTATCATGAGGAAAAATCCGAACCGCCGCAGTTTTTCACTGTCCTGGCCGGCAATGATCTGCACCATCTGCTTCATTTTTTCCGGAAAGGCAAAATAGGGCAGCCCTTCCACAATCATCACCATGCCCACGACACACAAAAAAAATTTCATACGTTTTACTTCCCTGTTGATTCCCTTGTTTTATACGTTTTTGTTTTATATCATTTTATGAATAAAAATTCATGGCAAAATCCAGTAACCGTTTCATTTACCAGAAATTCTGCTTGCCCTGTATATGACAAAAAGATACTCTCAAAAAAACAAACAAAATGCCTGAGCATGAAAAGATCAACCATAAAATTTCATTGATAAATCACGCCATCAGGGTTATATAAACAGGTTGTTGTAAGTGACCCACAAAAAATTGCAAAAGGGATAAAACCGTTTATGGAGTTTGAACCTGTCATCGGCCTTGAGGTCCACGCCCAGCTCAAAACCGCCACCAAAATATTCTGTGCCTGCCCCACCACTTTCGGCAATGCCCCGAATGCCAACACCTGCCCGGTGTGTACCGGTATGCCGGGGGTCCTGCCGGTATTGAACCAAAAAGCGGTCACCTTTGCCATCCGGGCAGCGTTGGCCACCCACTGCACCATTGCCGAAGAAAGCCGGTTTGACCGGAAAAATTATTTTTATCCGGATTTGCCCAAAGGATACCAGATTTCCCAGTACGCGGCCCCCATTGCCGAACACGGCCGGCTGGAAATCGAAACCGAACCGGCCGGGGCAAAGACCATCGGCATCACCCGGATTCACATGGAAGAGGATGCCGGCAAACTGATTCATGATCCGTCGCGGGGCAAAAGCCTGGTGGATCTGAACCGCACCGGGATTCCATTGATTGAAATCGTCAGTGAGCCGGATATGCGCTCCCCGGCCGAGGCCGGGGCCTATCTGCGCAAACTGCATGCCATTCTCAAATATATCGATGTGTGTGACGGCAACATGGAACAGGGCAGTTTCCGTTGTGATGCCAACATCTCGCTTCGGCCCGCAGGACACACCGCACTCGGCACCCGCACCGAACTGAAAAACCTCAATTCCTTCCGGCATGTGGAAAAAGCCGTTCAATATGAGATTGACCGTCAGACATCTGTGCTGGCTCAAGGGGAGGCCGTGGTTCAGGAAACCCGGCTGTGGGATCCGGAAAAAAACCGGACCGTTTCCATGCGGGGCAAGGAAGAGGCCCATGATTACCGGTATTTCCCGGATCCGGACCTGGTGCCCCTCATTGTGGACAACGAATGGATCCAGCAGGTATCGGATCACATGCCGGAGCTGCCGGATGAAAAAAAAGCCCGGTTCATGGCCCGATATCAGCTGTCCGATTATGATGCCCGGGTGTTGACCGCAGATATCCATCTGGCGGATTTTTTTGAAACCACCATGTCTGATCTGTCCAATGCCAAGCAGACGGCCAACTGGATCACCACCACGCTTTTGGGTCTGCTCAATGCAAAAGGAATCGATATCACGCAGTCCCCGGTATCAGCCGATAATTTTGCCGCCCTCATGGGGCTGCTGGAATCCAATACCATCACCGCCACGGTGGCGAAAACCGTGTTTGAAGACATGGCACAAACCGGTATCGATCCAAAGAAAATCGTCAAACAAAAAGGCCTGGAACAGGTCAGTGACAGCACCGAACTGGCAACGCTCGTGGACACCATCCTGGCGGAAAACCCGGATGAGGTGACCGCCTTTCGGAACGGAAAAAACAAACTGTTCAGTTTTTTCATGGGCCAGGTCATGAAACAGACCCGGGGCAAGGCAGATCCCAAAACCGTCACCCCGATCCTGCAATCCAAACTCAAATCGGAGAAGTAACGTGATATATTTTAAATCATTTGTCTGTATTCTGTGTTTCTGGATGTTATCTTTTCCGGTCCCCGGGATTGTACCGGAATCCCTCCATCTGCCGGCAGCCAGGGCATTGGCTGCCGAAGACACAGATGAGACCGGGGTCCGGCTTCCAGCCACCATTGCCGTACTGCCCTTTACGATTCACGCGGCTGAAGCTGAAAATTTTTCTTATATTCAGCAAGGGGTCGTGACTATGTTTCACTCCCGCCTGGCCTGGCCGGACAAGGTTCATGTGGTACCCGGAAAACAGATCCAAAATGAGTTGGCCCGTCTGGGCGGGACAGATACAAACCAGGCCCTTGGCCAGTTGGCGGACCGGACCGGCAGCGATCTGGTTCTGGACGGCAGTATCACGAAACTGGCAGGGTCCTTCAGCATCGATGCCCTGGTGTATGATATCCGGAACAAACGGTATATGGCTTTTTTTGAACAATCCAAAGACAGTGACGAACTCATTGAAAAAGTGGGACATATTGCCGCCGGCATCAACAAGCAGGTATTTGACCGAACCACCACGGCCTGGGAAAAAATTGAACAGGAGCGCCAGGCAAAAATCAATGAACTGAAGCGCAGAAGCCCGGAGCACCTGATGCAGAACCCCCGGTGGCAGCCACAGGATGACTCGCCCGGCTGGAAAATCTGGAAATACCTGTTTTAACCACTGTCCAGGCCCGCTTTCCGTCAGGACAAAGTCTCTAAGACTACATCCCCCAGACGGTGATATCCATTCCCTGGTATGTTTCAGTACGGCGGAAGATCTTGTCCTCCCAGGGAACTTTCGGATCACGGTTGAAGATCACCAGGTGGCCCTCTTTTGTCCCGCAGGTGTCCATGTATTTGCGGGTCTGTTCCAGGCCCTGGATAATGGTGCTTTCCAGGCTTTTGTGCAGCACTTTCAGCTCCACCACCACTTTTTGCACCGGCCCCTGCCACCGGGTCCAGCCGGGCTCCTCCTCTTTTGCAGACTTCAGAGGCCACAGCACCAGCAGGTCCACCCGCTGCCTGCCCAGGCCGTATTCCCGCTCGATCCTGCCCCCGGAATTGATGATCCGCTGGAGAAACGCCTGGAGCAGCAGCTGGGGTCCGGCTTCCTTGTACTGGAACCGCTCCAGCCAGTGTGCTGAATGCTCCTGGAAAAATTCCTGGAATGCCGCCATGAGCTTGTCCATGTCCAGCCGGTGGTCCGAGGTGATGTACCACGCGGTCTGGTGGTTCAGGGTATCCTGGGTGGAAGCGGTGAGCATCCGGGGAATGATTTCCCGGTAAATGGGGTTGGCAATGGCAATCTGGGGCTTTCGGCGGATCAACCCCAGGTCGGTCACATACTGGATATCATCTTCGGGCAGGTTGCCGGAAACCGCTGCCCGGCCACTCAAAAGCCCTGCAACCACACGGTGGACCCGGCTTTCCCGAAGCTTGTCCCCAAGCTGGTCCAGGTGGGTCTCCCGCCTGAGGATCAGGTTTTCCTTTGCCTGGTCCACCATCTCCTTGTCAATGGGCCGGGTCCGATCTTGCCCG
>JAABUD010000020.1 GCA_011389555.1 Desulfotignum sp.
GCGGATTCTTCCGCATTGGCGGCATTCTGCTGCACCACCTTGTCCATTTCCGTGATGGCAATATTCACCTGGTCGATGCCGCTGGACTGTTCCCTGGATGCCGCGGAAATTTCCGCAATCAGGTCCCCCACCTTGGCCGAACTCTGGGCCACCTGGGTGAATGCGTCGTTTGTAGTGGATACCAGGCTGGAGCCGTCATTGACTTTTTTCACGGTACCTTCGATGAGTTCCGCCGTGTTCTTGGCTGCTTCCGCGGCCCGCATGGCAAGGTTTCTTACCTCATCGGCCACCACGGCAAAGCCGGCACCGGCTTCCCCGGCACGGGCCGCTTCCACGGCCGCGTTCAATGCCAGCAGGTTGGTCTGGAACGCAATCTCATCGATGGTCTTGATGATCTTGGAGGTTTCTTCGCTGGCTTTGGAGATATCTTCCATGGACCGGGTCAGCTCGCCCATCGACTCATTGGCCGTGGCCACCACATGGTTGGCCTCTTTCATCAACCCATCCGCTGTACCGGCATTTTCCGCGTTGTTCTTGGTCATGGACGCCATCTCTTCCATGGAAGAAGAGGTTTCTTCGATGGATGCCGCCTGTTCAGAGGCCCCTTCGGCCATGGACTGGCTGGCGGAAGACACCTGGCCCGACGCGGACGCTACCTGGTCGGATCCTTCGTTCAATCCGTCGATGATGAGGTTCACCGGTTTGGTGATGCTGCGGGTGATGAAGAACGCGGCCAGTACACCGATCACCAGGGCCGCAATCAGTCCGATGATCATCACGGTGGAGGCCGTGGAAAGGGATGCCACTGTTGTCCGGGCAATCCGGTCTGTGGCAGCCATGCCGGCATCCGCGGTTTCTCTGCAGGCAGCAATGACATCCTGGCCGGCAGCCCCTCTTTTATCGCTCAATTCCTGTAAAAACAGCCATTCCCTGAGAAAATCGACCATGGCGGTTTTGTAGCCATTGCCGGCCGTTTTCACCTCTTCAATGCGCTGCAGATCTTCCGGCAGACGGGTGATCTTTTTCAGGTTTTCAAACAGGGCATCGATTTGTGTAAAATTCTGTACCGCCTCTTCCATGACCGCCGGGCTGCGCAGGGCCTGGGATCGGAAGGCACCGATCCGGGTGGCATTGCCCAGATCGATGATATCGTTGACCAGCGTGATCTTGGTCTGTCTTTCCAGCATATCCTGGGTCAGTTTTTCCTGCTGGCCGGTTAAATATTTGTCACAGTTTTCTACATAAATGGCTGCATTCTGGTCCATTTCACTGCGGATATCATTCAACCGGGTGACACTGGCCATGCTTCCCTTGTTATGCTCTGTCAGGAACCGGTTCATGTCGTCCTGGTAGTTTTCGGCTGCCTCATCTATTGCATCCATCCGCGCAATATCGTCCTTGGCACTGGAAAGGGTGCGCAGTTCAGCAAGGATCGGCTTGATTTCTGCAATGGTCTTGATGGCGGACAGCATGAGTGAAGGATCACCCAGGGCCTGGGATTTGAAATTCAGTACCCGTGTGGTTGCACCGATGTCAGTCAGTTCACTCACCAGTCGTATCTTTTCCTGGCGGGCGGCCAGGTCCTGTTTGAATTTTTCATTCTGACCGGCCAGAAATGCATTGCTGTTGGTCATGTAGGCGGCTGCAGAGGTGTCCAGGGTATTTCTTTCTTCTGCCAGACTGGCATTGGTATTTTTTGTCTGCTGCACCAGGGCTTTGTAAGTATCCACCGCCTTGGTGGCTATTTCCAGATAGCCTTTGAGCTGTTTCAGGTTGGGGGATGCCGCTTCCAGTTCATAGCCTTTTTCCAGGGCCGTATCCAATGCTGCCAACTCCTTCATGCCTTTCTCATAAAATGCGGTGTCCTCGGTAAATCCGTACCCCCGCATTTCATACATGGCCCGGTTGGCTGCGCCCCGCAGTTCCACTGCCACATCCACTTCTGGGATATACTCATTGGCCAGCATGGTGCTCTGGGTCTCCACCCGCCCCATGTTCCATATGGCCATGATGCCCAGCGCACTGGCAATGATGATCAGTATGGCAAACCCCAGTGACATTTTTAACCCAAGACTCAAATTTTTCATTTTCAGCTCCTTAATTATTTACAGGTTTTTGGTTTTTTATGCTTATATGGTTTTCTCCAGCACCTGAATTTCTTTGGCACTCAGCACCTGGTCGATATCCAGCAGGATTTTTACCCCGGAATCGATCTTGGCCATGCCAAGGATATACTCCGTGTTCAGGCTGGTGCCAAAGGACGGGGCATCCTCGATTTCCTCTTCTTTGATGTTGAGGACTTCAGATACGGAATCCACGACAATACCGATCTGGATGGTCAAGTCATCCGTATCTATTTCCACGACAATAATGCAGGTCCGGTCCGTGTATGCGATGGCATCCATCCCGAATTTGAGCCGCAGGTCGATCACCGGGATCACCTTGCCCCGAAGGTTGATCACCCCTTTGACAAAATCCGGGGTCCGGGGCACGGATGTGATGGACATCATGCCGATGATCTCCTTGACCTTGAGAATACCGATGCCGTATTCTTCATCCGCCAGGGTAAAGGTCAGGTATTTGCCTGTTTTCATGGTTGCGGCCGTGATGGCCAGGTTCATTTCGGACATCTCAGTTGTCATTTTTTCCCCTCCTTACTGGAATGGTTTGTGTGTGATTCATCATTTTATAAAGGACAGCGCAAAGATCATCATAGGCCGTGTTGCTGTAGGTAAAAAACCGCGGGTAAAATCGATGGGCCAGGGATATGGTTTCATTTTTGTCATCCGGAAGAACCAGAACAATCCGCCGGCCATCCAGCAGAGTGAACAGGCAGTACAGTTCCTGTAACCGGTGGCGTGACTCGGCCAGCAGAACATACACCTTATGACCGCTGCCACCCGGCTGTTTCAATATATGCGTCAATGCAGTCATCGTATGGACCGCCTGAATGGAATTTACACCAAAATACTGGGTCATCTCAGTATGCAATGCCTCCCCCTGGTGGGCGGCTTCCGGGTGTATAAAAAGGATCAGGTCCATTATATTCCTTTGAATGCGGTCATCTTGTCATGGATTTGCCAGTGCACATGATAGAGGTACAGCAAATGGCATGCCACCGCGCATAAGCAATAATATTATATAATTTCAATAATTTATGGATATATGAATGACATGGGCAGTGCCGCATTCCCGGGAATGATTCCCACGATTTTTGCCGGCATTACCGCATAATTATCTGAATTTCATCAAGAAATTAAAATATTCGGTGATTTGTCTTAAATAGGGGACAGTCGCAAAGATGGGACAGGGCACCACCGTTTTTCAGATGTCGAGATGATACTGGTGCATCAGCCGGTATATCTGGCTGCGGGAAAGCCCTGACCGGCGGCAGCAGTCCGCAATATCTCCCCGGGTGGCGGATACCAGGTCCTGCAGATAGGCATGTTTCATTTTTTCCATATATGCTTTGAATGGTAACGGATTGCCCGAAGGTGTCGGATCTGCGGCAGCAGGAGACGATGCCGTGAATTTGTTGCGGACATGAAATGCCCGGATAGGTGCGGGAAGGTGCCGGGCAAAAAGGGTGTCCCCGGCCCCGGCATCACTGCAGATCAGATCCAGGGTGTTGATCAGTTCCCTGATATTTCCCGGCCAGTCATAGCTCTTCAGTTCCTCCAGAAACTCCTCGGATATGGTCAGCCCTTTCCCCTTTGATCCGTCATATTTCCGGGACAGATGGGCATGTACCAGGGCTGCCACATCACTGCTGCGGGATTGTAAGGGCGGCAGATGGATATGCATGGAAAAGAGCCTGAAATACAGATCTTCTCTGAAACGGCCGTCTTTCACCATATCCTGTAGATTGCGGTGGGTGGCACAGATCAGCCGAAAATCACTTTTCACTTCATGGGACGCCCCGATGGGCCGGAATTGTTTTTCCTGGATGGCCCGCAGAAATTTTTTTTGCACGGCCATGGGCAGTTCTCCCACTTCATCCAGAAACAGGGTGCCTTTGTCCGCCATTTTCATGAGCCCGGTCCGGCTGGTATCTGCCCCGGTAAACGCCCCTTTCGCATGACCGAACAATGTGCTTTCCACCAGATGCTCGGGCAGGGCAGCGCAGTCCACCACCAGAAAAGCGGCATGGGATCGGCTGCTGTTGGCGTGAATGGCACGGGAGAACAGTTCCTTGCCCGTCCCGGTTTCACCGGTGATCAGCACAGGGAGGTGATGGTTTGCCGCATTTGCCGCTTTGTCCAGGCAGTCCAGGACAGCGGGACTCTCTCCGACAATGCCCGATCTTTCAAAGGAGACGGCTGATTTCTGATTGCGTTTTTGTCTTCGGTATTTCAGTGCCCGGTCCAGGGCAAAGGTAAATTTTTTATAGGATTCGCTTTTGGAAATATAGTCCCATGCGTTGGATCTCATGGCGAGTTCCGCTCCGTCCACATCTTCATTGCCCGTGATGATGATGATTTCAGGTGCATTTGGCATCTGCCGGATGGTATCGATGGCTGAAAGACCGTTACCATCCGGCAGGTTCACATCCAGAAACACCACATCGATGGTTTCGGTCCCCATTTTTTCCAGGCCCTGCTGCAGTGTCACGGCACAGAATGCTGCATGTCCCATCTGCCTGATCGCTTTGGCCAGGATATCGCAGACCTGGACATCATCATCAATAATCAGTACCCCGGGCCTGTCAAACGTATCTGTGTGAAAGGTTTCCATCATGTGTTCCGTTCCGCCCTGTCAGGGCTGTCTGTGGGAGTATCTTCTAAAAGCAAATCTGCATGCCGGTGAAGAGATCTGGCTTCGGCCATTGTCGTTTTCTCCTGGTTTTTCACTGGGCACGATCGTGTAACAGTTTTTTTGCCGTATCCAAAACAGTCCTCACTTTTTCTTTCCAGCATCATCCGGGTCATCCTGAGAATGGTGGGTTCATCTTCCACCAGCAGAATGGTTTCTGTACCTCCGGCAGCTGCTTTTTTCTCAGGCACGGCCTTGTCGATGTCTTCATCGGCAGCCAACCGGGGCATATAGATGTTGAAGGTGGAACCCTGACCGGGTTCGCTGTATACATTGATGAAGCCGCTGTTCTGTTTGACAACGCCATATAGGGTCGCAAGACCCAGGCCGGTACCTTTGCCCACTTCTTTGGTGGTGAAAAACGGTTCGAACAGATTGTCCAGGGTATCTTTGTCCATGCCGCAGCCATTGTCACTCACGGCCAGCAGCTGTTTTGTGGTATCTGCCGAACGTTTTGCCGCTTTCTGAATTTCTTTGAGGTCAGCATGCAGATCGTGATTTTCATCTGCCTGCAACAGTGCCAGTTCCGTATGTCCCAGAATCACCCCCAGCATGTTGTTGAAATCATGGGCCACACCGCCGGCAAGGCGACCCACGGATTCCATTTTCTGTGCTTGGTTTAGCTGGGTTTGGAGTTTCTCACGTTCTGCTTCTGCCTGTTTGCGATGGGTGATATCCTGATGCGTTCCCATTATATGCAAAGGTTTTCCATCCTCGGTCCATACAGCGACTTTCCCTCTGTCAAGCACCCATACCCATTCTCCATTTTTGTGACGCATTCTTGCTTCACATTCGTAATAATCAAGCTCGCCGGAAAAGTGTCTTTGGAGCAGTTCTCCGCTATTTTTTAAATCATCGGGATGGGTAAACTTCCTCCAGGTATCGATGGAGACAGGGGAAATCTCCTTAAGGGAATACCCGATTATTTCCGCCCAGCGTTCGTTGAAAATGGTTTCTCCGGTTTGAACATTCCACTCCCAGGTACCTACATTGGTACCTTCGATGATGCTGGCCAGACGCTCCCGTTCTCTGCTTAGTTCTTCTTCCGCCTGCTTGCGGTCGGTGATATCCCGGGTGATGGAAAGAATGAGATCTTCATCGTTGATGCGCAATATTCGGGCCGACATAAGCGCTGTTTTATTCTGCCCGTTTTTGTCGGTGAATTCTGCTTCCAGGTTTTCAACAATCCCGTGTTCTTTAAGCCCGGCAACCAGCCGTTGCCTGTCTTCTGGATTGGCCCAGATATTGAGTGCAAGAGAGGATTTTCCCACCACATCCTGGCGGGTATACCCCATAAGTTTGGTGAATCCATCATTGATATCAATGTATACTCCGTCTTCAAGCCGGTTGAGAGTGATGGAATCCGGGCTTGTATGAAATGCCAGACGAAATTTTTCTTCACTTTCCTGAAGTTCTTTTTCAATCTTATTTCGGATATTGTCGGCTTTCTCTAATTCCTCAATCCGTCTTTCCAATTCTTCATAGGAAGGTTTTGCTGTCATACTAAGTCCTTTTTGACTGTCCAAAGCGTTTGTTTTTGCGATGTGCTCGATATTTCTGGCTGAAAATACTGCTTTTGAGTTCACCCAAGCCTACCTGCTGAAAAATACCTTTTTCAAAACTCAAGTATCTTGCAAGTCTTAACTCCCTAAAAACTCAACCGTAGTTTCAATATCATGAATGCCATATCAATGAAATGCCCGCATGTCAATGGTTTTGGTCCAGGACAATCACATACCGGCTGATCACACCCAGGATGCCTTTTTTCTGCATGGCGGAAACCACAACCGGACTGAAGCGCTGGGACGAAAGGGGTGCCTGGATGATGTGGGTATGATACCATCCAGTTTTGTTCAGGATCTCCAGGTAATCGTCGATGAGGATGCCGCCCTTGTGTGTTTCATCTATTGCCGGGGTGTTCTGAAAATCCCGCCAGTCTGCATTGATAAACGCCAGCCGTGCTTTTCAGCCACCTGGGCCACGGTGAATCCACGAACCAAATCGGCATTTATTAGATTTGGCAATGTTGCCATTTTTAATAAATGGTTGTGGATGGATGCCTGATTTATCCCCGATGTTTTCGGCAAACATGCCCACCCGCCAGTGATCGATTGTTTTTCAGGTATTTCAAGAATAATATCAGGGTTGTGCCGGTATCCTTATATAAAAAGGACATGGAAAATTTCTGGTATCGGATAATTCATACTTGAGCAGGAAAAATTGGTAACAGTTGAGCTCAGGGGTTCTGAAGGGATTTACCCGAGGAAAATAAGGCTGATAGCCCTAAGCGGACCCACTGCAGCGAAAATTTTCCTTTTAACGTTGATTAAGCTACTTCCAATTTCAGGCTTTTTCCGAGAGCTTGTGCGTAGTTTACAAGGGTTGAAAGTCGGATATCTTCAGCATGATTTTCAATTCTTGATATTGCAGATTTACCAGTTTTGAGCTTATTAGCTACCGCTTCCTGAGTAAGACCAGCATCAAGCCGGGCTTGCTTTAACAACACCCCAATTTTAAACTGCTCATATCCTTCTTCATAGTTTTGAGCAAATTTGGGGCTCTGCTTTTTTCTTTTTTCAATGTATTTATCAAGATCATCCATAAATTACCTCCGGCTTAAATAATCTTTCATTCTCTGTTCGGCCAACTTTATTTCCTTACTGGGAGTTTTTTGCGTCTTCTTTTGAAAAAAATTGGTCAAGATGATCAACTGGCTATCACAAAAAAAGCCAAGTAGACGAAAGGCATTATTCCCAACCCTTACTCGTATTTCCCAGATATCATTTGTATTGACCAGCTT
>JAABUD010000021.1 GCA_011389555.1 Desulfotignum sp.
TGTAAACACCACCTTCATTTGGAGCACGGGTCATCGCCAGAGACTGGGCATATCGCAAATCCGCCACCAGGCGGTCGGCATCGCCATAAAGAGAAATCCCCGATCCTCCCATATGCTTCACCGCCAGAGTGGACAAAATTGCTATGATCACAAGAACCGCAGCGATTTCGATCAGGGTAAATCCGCTATGGCTGGATTTCAGTTTCAAGGATAGATTCAATTCCTTTCAGGCTCACGGGAGGTCCCATGTGTCTATTTCGTTCGTATCCAGAGATACCCCTTTAACCGCACTGACTGTTATCGTAGCTTCACCGCTATTCTGTCCGGTCAATGTTACTGTGTAGTTTTCCATATCTACCGTGCCGCCTGGAGTCGCGGGCAATGAATCATCAAGGTCGGCAATATCACCAATTGTATCGGGTTTAGACCCTTCTTGTAATAAATATCGGGCATAGGCCAGCGACAGCCTGGATTTCACCTCGGCAATGGCGGTCTCAGCCGCCTCTTCTCTGGATTCGGTGATATAATTATTGTATGTGGGAACCGCGATGGCGGCCAGGATTCCGATGATCACCACCACTGACAGGACTTCGATCAGGGTGAACCCTTTCGGGGTTTTTAAAACAGCAGTCGGCTGCATTTTTTTTCCTTTTATGATGTGTTCATGTGTCATACATTCTAATACCGAAAGGTGGAATAATCAAGCCGGCAGATGTGCACACCGGGTCAGACGATGTTTGCCATCTCCCACATGGGCTTGAAAATGGCCAGGATGAAAAACCCCACCATGGCGGACATGAACACCATGAGCAAGGGTCCTAAGGCTTCGGCCAGGCGTTTGGTGGCATATTCCACCTCGGAATCGTAATGGTCTGACACTTCTTTGAGCATGCCGTCCAGGTTACCGGATTCCTCGCCGATGGCCACCATGCTGACCACCATGGGGGGGAAATATCTGGCCCGTTTCAGAGGTCCTGAAATACCCCGTCCTTCTTCCAGCTGATTCCTTATTTTTTTGAATTCCACGGCAATGGCCGCGTTGTCAATGGTGTCTGTCAGCACCCGCAAAGATTCCAGAACTCCGACACCGCTGGCCTGAAGAATGGAAAAAATGCTGGAAAACCGGGACATGGCGGATTTGACCAGCAGCTCTCCGATCAACGGCAGGCCCATGAGCACCCGGTCTTTCACAAGCCGGCCGGTATCGGTCCGGACATAATAAAATCCTGCCACAGCCAGGACACCGGCAGTCAGGAGCATATATCCCCCGAACTGGGATAAAAAGGTATACATCATCATGCAGATCCGGGTGGGCAGAGGAATTTCCACACCGCCCTGCTCAAAGACATCCACAAACCGGGGCACCACAAAGGTCAGCAGCACCAGAAACGCCCCTCCCAGCACTGCCAGGACAAACATGGGATACCGGAGGGCTCCCTGGATATCGTTTTTCACCTTTTCTTCATGGGTGATCACATAGATCAGCCGGTCCATGATCTCGGGCAGGGCACCCGACTCCTCCCCGGCCCGGATCATGGCACAGTACAGGCGGGGGAAAATCCGTGGATGGTCGGAAAATGCCTGAAACAGGGACCGCCCTTCCCGGATATCCTCCAGCATCTTTGCCATGGCCTTGCGCAGGTGGGGGTTTTCGGTCTGCTCGGACAGGATCTGAAACACCTGGACAATGGAAACACCGGCATGCACCATGGTCTTGAACTGTTTGGTGAACAGGATCAGGTCTTTGGTCTTGACCAGCCGGCCCGGCAGGGGCAGGTTGTTCAGATAGGTCATGATATCGGACTGGCCTGATTTTTTTTTGGCGCTCTGGGGAATCAGGCCCCGGTCCGACACAAGTCCCAGCGCCGCGTCCCGGGAATCGGCCTCGATCTCCCCGGAGACCGGTTGGCCGTTCTCGTCAATCGCCTTGAACTGATACAATGACATATTGTTTATCCTGCCTGCATAACCGGGTTATTTCACCTGGAGGGCGGACATGGCCTCCTCCGGGGTGGTGATCCGGTCCATGACTTTTTGGGCCGCATCTTCTTTCAACGTCCGGATCTGGCCGGCTTTATGGGCCAGTTGCGTGATCTCTTTGGCGGTTTTGTCGCCCAGGATCATGTCCCGGACCGCATCATCGATATACAATATTTCGTACAGCCCCACCCGCCCCCGGTATCCGGTATCCAGGCAGTGGCTGCATCCTTTGGCTTTCATGAACCGGATGTTGTCATCCGGAGAAAGTCCCCAGTATTCAAGCAATTCAGGCGCCGGGGTCACCTGTTCACCGCAATGGGTGCACACGCGCCGGACCAGCCGCTGGGCAATGATCACCAGCATGACCGAAGAAACCAGGAACGGGGCCACACCCATTTCAATGAACCGGGTGATCGCACCGGCTGCATCATTGGTATGGACCGTTGAAAAAACCATATGCCCGGTCAACGCCGCCTGCACCGCCACATTGGCGGTTTCCGTGTCCCGGATCTCTCCCACCATGATCACGTCCGGATCCTGGCGCAGAATGGACCGCAACCCGGAAGCGAACGTCATGCCGGCCCGCCGGTTCAGCTGGGCCTGGCGGACATGTTCCATCCGGTATTCCACCGGGTCTTCCAGGGTGATGATGTGGGTGTCCGGGGAATTGATCTCCTTGAGCATGGCAAACAGGCTGGTGCTTTTTCCGCTGCCCGTGGGGCCGGTGCACAGAATCATGCCATAGGGCATCTGGATCATTTTTTTGATCCCCTGGATGTCTTCGGGTGAATACCCCAGCTGATCCAGGGTATGAATACCGGAGCTGGTGTCCAGAAGCCGCAGCACCACGTTTTCGCCATAAATGGTGGGAATGGTGGACACCCGGACATTGACCTCCTTTTGATGGACCTTGATGGTCATGCGCCCGTCCTGGGGAATCCGGGAGATGGAAATGTCCAGATTGGCCATGATCTTGATGCGGGACACCATGGGCAGAAACATTTTTTTGGGCGGGCTGGGCACCTTGTGCAGTTTTCCGTCCACCCGGAACCGGATCTCGATGTAGGTTTTCTCCGGGCTCAGATGAATGTCCGTGGCACCTTCCCGGACCGCCTGGGTGAGAATCGAATTCACCAGCTTGATGACCGGCGCGTCTTCGGCCATATGCTGAAGGTCGGTTTCGGTCAGCGTTTCGGAACCACCATCATCATCGGATTCCTCATCCATCTCGGAGATATCCTGCACCTGCTGCATGACCCCGTCTTTGCCGGCATATGCCCCATAGATGGCAGACATCAGATAATTGAAATTCTGCTCCGTGCAGATAACCGTCTCCACTTCCATGTCGGTCATCACTTCAATATAATCCACCGTGATGATATTCAATGGGTCCGTCATGGCGATGGTGATCACGCCCTCGCTTTTTTTCACGGGCACGGCTTTGAATTTGGTGGCACTGTCCACATCCATGATGTGAGCCAGGTCCGAAGAAATGTCATATTCCCCGGCTTCGAATTTCCTGAGATTCATCTGGGAAGCAATGGCTTCCACAATGATGTTTTCAGACACAACCCCTTTTTGTGTCAGGTATTCCCCCAGCTTCAGCCCGGTTTCTTTGAGCCGGGACAGCGCGGATTCCAGCTGCTCCGGGGTGATGACCCCTTCATCCAGCAGAATTTCTCCCAGTCTTTTTCGAACGGCCACGTCTTTTTATCCTTTTTTTGCCGGGGTGATCATTTGATTGTCCAGAATGTGCGGGGTGATGAAAATCAGGAGTTCCTCTTTTTCCTTGTCCTTGTCCGTGCTCTTGAACAACCACCCGAGACCCGGCATATCCTTGAGCCCGGGGATCCCCTGCTCGCTGTCGGTTTTCTTTTCCTTGTTCAGCCCGGCGATCACTGTGGTCTGCCCGTTCATCAGCATGACCGAAGTTTCTGCATTTTTGGTGATAATGGTGGGATTGCCGTTGATCGATGAACTGAAATCCAGTTCATCCTTGTGGGTCAGAATGTCCAGGCGCACCACCTGGTCATCGATGACATGGGGGGTGACCTCCAGTTTGATGACCGCTTCTTTCCATTCTATGCTGACCGTGTTGTCTTCCACGGTCTGGTAGGGTACTTCCTTGCCGCTTCGAATGATGGCTTTCTGATGATTCTGGGTGGTGATGGAGGGTTTGGAGAGAATATTGAGCACTCCCTCCTCCTGCAGCGCCATCAGCTGGGCGTACAGCACGAAACTGCCCATTTTCTGGGCCATGACTCCCAGATTCAGCCCGGTGTCCCCCACCATGGGCAGATTGACCACATTGCCGTCCACCGGGTTGAGAAATGCGCCGTCCTGCAGCTGCTGCCCAAACGGAGAGATATCTCCGCCCACGGTTATCTGCTTGTCGCTGCTGGTCTTTGATGAGGAAAGTCCCCCCCATTGAATACCCAGGGCTTTGCCGGTGTTGGATTCCACCTCGACGATGTGGGCCTCGATCAATATCTGTTTTGACGGCTGGTCCAGCTGTTCGATGATGGGCAGCAGCTGGTCGATATCTGACTGGGACGCATGAATGATCAGGGCATTGGACTCTGCGTCCATCATGATGCTGCCTTTTTCTCCGGGGCGGGTCTGGGAATCCGCATCGGATGCGGTTCCCGCCATGGGCAGCAACGCCGACGAGATGTCCGGGGAGGCGGTTTTTTCGTTCCGGGTGACCGCCAGGTACTGGTTCAGGTTTTGATGAAGCGACTCCAGACTGGCATACCGGATGGTCACGATCCGGGTGACCAGGGGTTCCTGGCGCCGCTTCTGGTATGCCAGCTGCGATCGTGCCAGTTCCTGCCGGATTTTGGCATTTTCATAATCATTTCTGGCCTCCAGCAGGGATTGCCTTTTTTTGAAATCAGCGACACTGAACACCTGCAAAATATCCCCGGCCCATTCATACGCCAGTCCATAGGCATCCAGAAGCCCCAGAAACACCTGATTCCATGGAGATTCGTTTACCACCAGCTGGGTCTGTCCGGTGATGCTGTCATTGATCATCATGTTCAGATCCGCAATTTTGGCCAGGGTCCGCAGCAGAACCGGCACGGACACATCATTCATATTCATGGTCACGGGCATGTCAGGCAGATTTCGAAGGGTTGACGAAACCGGCACTGCCGGCTCCGGCGATAACAGGTCCTGTGCCGCCACCGGTTCAGGGTCGGGTGCGGGGTCGGGGGATGCCGGATCCTGTGCGGCTTGCGCATCCAAAGACCGGGATCTGTCCGGCAGGGCCGGGGCCGATTCAACCGATCTTTTTGCCAGCAGCCGCCATTGTTCCAGTTGATCCACCGGGGCCGGGTCCGGCTTTTTACCGGTTGCACACCCGCCCAGAATCAATCCTAAGCAAAGGATCCACATGAACGGCAGGCATTTCAAATATGAATTTCCTGGTTTCATCAATCTTGTTTCAGTCCCCGTTGAAAAATATGTCACCTGTATTCCGATCCTTTTGTATTTCCACCTTCTCGGGTGTGATGCGGGTAATTCGGTACCCGGTATCCATAACAATGTCGCCGGTAAAATACTCCATTCCATTGATGATGGCCATGGCACGGCTGCCCGCCGAAATAAAGCCGGAATACACCAGGTTCGGCAGAACCGCCATGACATCCTCTTGTGATTTCCCGGTCGATTGCCTGTTCTGCGGTCCGGGCTGAACAAACGGATCCCGCACCCATGGGGTTTCAATTTTTTCGATCACCGCTTTTTTGTGCGGATGTTCGATTTCCATCTGCATGATGCCGGCCATCATTTTATCGACGGTTCCAGCGAATGATCCTGTTTTTTGTGTCACCGAAGCAGGCGACGGTTTTTCCGGAGAAAAAACCAACCACTCCAGCCCCCCATAAAGAAGCGCTGCCAGGGCCATGAACAACATGATTTTTTCCCGCCGGCTCATGATGTCTGCACCTCCAGCCACAACCGGATATCGATGGTATAATATTTGGTTCCGGCATCGTCTGTATAGATATGCAGTCCGTCCATGGCATTGAAGCTCGCCAGTGACATGACATCCACCAGATATGCCCTGAATTCGGCCCACCCGCCTTTCAGCTGAACGGTCATGGCAATGGATTGAGACTGGTCGGTCACGCCGTTGATGTGAACGGTGTGACCCAGGATATCCAGATGATGGGATCCGGCGATCCGGGCCAGCTGTTCGGTCACCCGAATCAGGTTTGCCCGGGGCAGACTGACCCGTTCCGGCAGCGGCAGCTGTTTTTGAAACGGCGTTTGGGTCATCTGCCGGGCCCTGGCATAGGTGTCGGCCATTTGCTTTTTATTTTCCAGTACCTGTTTTTTTTCATCGATCACCTGCCGGGTCCGGGCAAACGCCTGATACGAAGGATATACCATCAACCCGGCATACAGGGCGCACCCGAGTACAAACCCCCCGACCAGGGCCACGACCGCAACCGGGACTTTTTTCAAAAAATCAAGACGTGGATTCAAAACGCCTCCAGCGTCGCTGAGAACAGGAGTTGTTCCTGAGAATTTTTCACATCGGTCCGCTCCTTTGTCACTTGAATCGTACCAAACACCGGCGAGGCAGACAATGACAAAATATACTGGGCCAGTTCCGCCTCCAGGGTGAGTCCCGGTCCGGTGATCCGGCCCTGGATCCGGATGGTCCGGTCTTCCGTTTCCCGGGCCCCGGTTTTTCCATAGGCCAGCGAGGTCAGGCGGATATGGGGCGGGGTGATCCGGCACAGATCGAACATCGCGGCCAGGGTCTGGTACCGGTCGATATACACATCCGCATTGGCGATCTTTTTTTTGGATGCATCCACAATTTCATCGATATCCACAGGGGTGAGATCTTTGCCGACCCGGACCAGTTCCCGGTCCAGCTGGTCCAGTAATGCCAGGTTTTTTTTATGGGCCGTGGAAAAAAACAGATTCACCGCCACCAGGGCAGACAGAATCAACACGCCCGCCAGATACACGGTGCCGGTGATGCGTTTCCGGCGCCTTTGCTGCCGCTTGTTCTGATGGGTATGAATGAAGTTCGGGGTCCGGTCAAAACCGGACAGGGCAATTCCCCAGGCGACCAGGACCGCGCTTCGTTCACTCGTCTTGTCGGGCAATACCGGTGCTTGCAGATCGGTATCCGCATCCAGGTCCGGTTCAAAGCGCCGGACCCCGCCCGGAACACTGCGTTGTGCCAGGTCCATGAACGGGGCGAACATGTCGATTTCACCCAGAAAATAATAATGGGTGATCGGGGTGTTGCCGGTATAATGCTGGGCGCAGTAATCTCCGGTGCGGATGATTTTGCTCACCAGGCGTTCAGACACCTCCTGCACCTGGGAGGAAACGGACGGCGGGGTTTCCGGTTCATCCCCCGGCAGAAAAAGCCGGGCCATCTCCGGATTTTCTTCCAGTTCTCCGATCAAATTCAACGCCCCGGTTCGCAGACTCCGGGCCAAAAGGACCCCGGCCTGGGAAAAACAGTAGATATCAGACGTTTGCCGGGAAATATGGGTAACGGCAAAATAAGGGGCATCCACTTTCATCTGTCGGGTTCGGACAAAATTCTGCAACGCAAACGGCACCGCCGTGATACCGGCCAGGGGATATCCGGCCCGGTCAAACATTTTTTTCAATGACTGGATTTGGTTTTTATTTGCACTGAAAACCATCAGGTTCTTTTTTTTACTTCCGTCCACCACCCGGTCTTCCAGGATTTCGAAATCAAAAATGTCGGTTGTTTCATCAAAATCGGTTTCCCGCTTCAACCCCCAGAACGCGGCATTGCCGATTTTATCCATGGGCATCTCCGGTATGGTGAGATGCTTGATTTTCAAAATCGTGGGATCGATGGCACACCAGACGTCAACCTTTTTGGCGCGGGCTGTAAATCGGGAAAGGCTTTTTTCAAGAAGGGGTACCCACTGGTCCGAATCCGGTTCCAGATCGTCAGGCAGGGGAACACACACCCGGTTGACCAGCTCTTGCGGTGCGTTTTTCCCGGAAACACCGGTCATCACCAACGTCAGCAACCGGGAAGCAAAAAACACGCCCACCTGCAACTGCTTCCAGTTGTTGATGTCAGCAGGACAAGTAATTGTCACATCCTGAAAAATGTCTGATTCATTCATATGTGGGTGATTTTTCCGGCATTTTTTTATCTGTTCTTGATCATTTTCAGTTCTGTGTATTTCTTTGGTGATGTTATCCATCAATAGCTATTTGCGGAATTTATGTCAATAAAAAATGTCTGATAGAACCGTTTGCGCAACTTACCGGTTGACTTATTCGGCATGTCATATAAAAATAGCCGGAAAATCCTTGAGAAATTTGTGACGATCCAATTTTTATGGTTTCAGGAGCCGGGAATGGACAAACTACAGCTAATCAAAGAAATTTTACACACGGATGCCCAGACCGACCAGAAAATATATGAATTCATTCAGTCTGCAAAACTGTGTGGACCGGACTGTGAAAAAGTGATTCAGATCGATGAGCGGGAAAACATCCGAAAGCCGGTATCCCTGCGGGTGAACATCAACACCGGCCAGGAACGCATCATGGCCACGGTTGAAGATGTGTCGCTAAGCGGCGCGTTTATCTGCACGAGAAAAAAAATTCCCCGGGGCGAACAGCTTGCGGTTCGCCTGATCAGTTCCACAGGTGAAGAATTCGACTTCATCTCCGAAGTGGTCCGGGTGGAACCTTCCGGTGTCGGCATTTTGATCAAAAGCATCAGCCCGTTCCAGGAAGATAAATTTCAGCAGTTTGTCAAAAAACTATAAAACCGGCTGACATCGATAATGCCTTCCAGCGACGACCCTATCAAAAAAGCATTTGCCGAAGAATCGTTAGAGCACCTGTCTTCCATTGAAGAGGATCTGATCCGCATTGAAAAAGGGGATGTGGGTCCGGACCGGGACCGGGTCAACAAGGTCTTTCGTGCCGTTCATTCCATCAAAGGCGGCTCCGGCTTTCTGGGCATTCAGAACATCACCCGGCTGGCCCATGCCATGGAAACGGTTCTTGGACACATCCGGGAAGGCTCGCTCGATCCCAATGCCGAGGTGACCCATTTTCTTCTCCAGGGATCGGACGCGTTGACCAACATGATTCATTATCTGGATCAGAGTGACAAAATCGATATTTCCGAAACCGTCACTGCGCTGGAAAACATCAGCTCCGGTTCCCGAAAAACTTCTGCCGCCCCTCCCCCGGAGCCGGAGCCGAAACCAAAGGCCCCTTCTGAGGCTTCTTTGGATTCAGACCCCGGAATAAAACCGGGTGCCGAAACAACCCATGACCCGGACCCGCTCATCGTTTCCGCTCTGGACGGCACCCCATTGTTCGTTCTGGAAAAAGCGGATTACGGCCCGCTGGAAAATCAAAACAACCTTGTTTTTTTTGTTGAGATTCCGCTTGAAACCATCGATACCCCTGCGGAAACCTATCTGGAAGCCCTCTCATCCAAAATATCCGATTATGGTACCCTTCTCGATCACCGGATCGAAAAACAATATACCCCGCTGGCCGGCGCGGATGCTTCCGGCCCTTATCTTTTGCTGCTGTATGCCTCGGTGCTGGCCAAAGAAGAAATCCTTGTCGTGTTCGAGCTCGATGACCGATGGATTCATACCGTGCCCCAAACCAGCGGTCCCGGGCCGGTGGACACCCGGGATCATACCCCGGCCGAAGCACCTGTGCCCGACACTCCCATCCCGGAAACCGATCGGCCCGGATCCGAGCCGCCGAAACCCGAACCGCCGAAACCCGAGCCCGGCATCGACAAGACAGCGCCAAACCTGGCGGAAACCGTTTCCGGGGAAGGGTTTCCCACGGATGGACGGTTGATCCAAACCCGTGTTCGGGTGGATTTGACACTGCTGGACAATCTCATGACCCTGGCCGGAGAAATGGTTCTGAGCAGAAACCAGCTCCTGCAAGCCATCACCACACAAAATCCTCAAGCCGTTCAGCGGGCAGGACAGCGGATCAACCACGTCACCTCGGAGCTTCAGGAAACCGTGATGCTCACCCGCATGCAGCCCATGGGAAAAGTTTTCGACCGGTTCCCCAGGCTGGTGAGGGATCTGTCCACTGCTTCGGGAAAAAACATTCATCTGGTCATCAAAGGCCGGCGGGTCGAACTGGACAAAAGCCTGCTGGAAGCGGTGACCGATCCTTTGCTCCACCTGGTGCGAAACAGTATCGATCATGGCATCGAATCCCCGGATATCCGTGAAAACCTGGGAAAGGACCCGGTCGGGACCGTGGCTCTCAAAGCCAGCCACGGGGGGGGGAAGATTTTCATTGAAATCATCGACGACGGCCGGGGGATGGACCCGGACACACTGGCGGAACGGGCGGTCGCGCTGGGCTTGATTCCGCAGAATCAGGTCCAGAACATGGATGAAAAAGCAAAGTGCCACCTGATATTTTTGCCTGGATTCTCTACGTCCCAACAGGTAAACGACCTGTCCGGCCGGGGCGTTGGCATGGATGTGGTCAAAAGCAATATCCAGTCCATCGGGGGCAGGGTCATGATAGAATCCCAGCCCGGCCTTGGCTCCCGGTTTCTGATTGAAGTGCCTTTGACTTTGGCCATTATCCCCGCCCAGATCATCGGGACGGAAGCCCGGCGATTTGCCATTCCCCAGGCCAATCTGGAAGAACTGGTCCGGATTCCTCCGGACCGGATCCCGGAAAAAATCGAATTCATCAGCGGGGCCCCGGTCATCCGGCTGCGGGAGGACCTGCTGCCCCTGGTCCGTTTGTCGGATATCCTGCAATTGCCCCGCACCTATGCCTGTGCTGAAACCGGTGAAATGAAAACCGACCGCCGGCATCAGATTGCCGACCGGCGATCCACGGAAACCGGGGCCGATACTCCCGACCCCCCGGAACGCCGGACCCGGTCCGACAAAGACCGGCGGTTCCACGCATCCAGTGCCCTGAATATCGCCGTGGTTTCCACCGGTTCTTTGACCTATGGCTTGATTGTGGATGAGCTCAAGGACGCGGAAGAGATCGTGGTAAAACCCCTGGGCCGGCACCTGGAATCATGCGGGGCCTATGCCGGGGCCACCATCATGGGAGACGGCCGGGTGGCATTGATCCTGGATATTGTCTCCCTGGCCGAAACCGCGGCACTGACATCGGTGAAACATTCCGATCTTTTTTCCGAAAAACCCGACACCCGTGATTCACAAGAAAAAGAGATCCGGTCGTTTCTCACTTTCCGGGGAGCCCCGGAGGAACGATTCGCCATTCCGCTGGACCGCGTGATTCACATTGAAAAAATACCGGCCCGGCAGATGGAAACCATGGGCAACATGACCGTGGTGCAGACCCGGCATACCCCCCTGCCTTTGTGTGCCCTGGATGAGGTGGCAGACATCCGTCCCGTGCCCGTGCAGGAGATCATGGTGGTGGTGGTGTGTGACCTGGGAGAGCGAACCCTGGGACTGCGCGTGACCGGCCCTGTGGATGCCGTGGAAACCAGTGAGGTCCTGGACCGACAAACCCTGTCCCAGCCCGGCATTTCAGGATCACTGACCCTGGACGGGCATACGCTCATGGTGGTGGACCCGGACCAGGTGGCTGCCAGGCGCTTCCCCCAATGGTACAAAGACACCCCGGTCACGGTGGAATCCACGGATTCAAAGGATGCCAGAAACATCCTCATTGCCGAAGACTCCGCGTTTTTCAGAAACCTGATCAAAGCCCGGATCGAAGCGGAGGGGTTTCATGTGATCGCTGCACAAGATGGACAGATCGCACTGGATCTTGTCAAAACCCATGTCAAGGACCTGTCTCTGGTCATCACGGACCTGGAAATGCCCCACATGGACGGCCTCACCCTGACCCGGGCCATCAAGAACGACCCGGAACTGGCTCACCTGCCGGTCATCGCCCTGTCCACCCTGGCGGATGACTCGGATCTCAAAAAAGGGCGGGAAGCGGGAGTGGACGATTACCAGATCAAACTGGATCAGGAAAAACTGTTACAAAGCATTCACACACATATCTTGGACATAAAAAAATTGATCAGGAGGGATGAGTAAATGAGTAGTAAAAAATGGCGTCTGAAATCAAAATTCATTGCTGCACTGTTAGCGGTGGGCATCATTCCTTTTGCCATACTGGGAGGGGTTTCCCAATGGATGACCATTGATGAATCGACCCGCCAGACCTTTGAAAAATATATGGCGATCCGGGATTTGAAAAAACACGAAATGGCCCAGTTCTATGCGGACCGGGAAAACGATGTGGCGATCCTGGCCGGCACGCCTTATGTCATCAACGCCCTGGAATCGCTTTCTTTTTCCTTTAACACGGAAGGCGGGGTGAACAGCGGCCGGTTTGTCGGGCAAACACAAGGACAGTTTCAGGCCCCTGCCAATTACCGTCACCGCCATGACCAGTTTTTCCCGCAATTCGCCTTTCACATGGCCCAGCAGGGCTATCATGACATCTTTCTGCTGGATGCAAAAAAAGGAAATATTGTTTTTTCCGTTTCCAAGAAACCGGACTTCGGCACCCGGGTGACCACGGTCAAATCCCCGCTCCAGCATGCGTGGCAGGCCGCATCCAAAGGCGGAGTCCTGGTTTCCGACATGGCGCCCTATGCACCGTCGGAAAACATGCCGGCCCAGTTTGTGGCAGCCCCTGTCAAAAAGAAAGGGGATGTCATCGGGGTGGTTGCCATCCAGTTGTCCATCGATACGATCACACAGATCCTGTCGGCTGACAGCGGCATGGGCAACTCCGGAGAACTTTTTCTGGTGGGACAGGACCAGCGGATGCGGTCCAATTCCCTGCTGGATCCTGAAAACCGGTCCGTGACGGCCTCGTTTGCAAGAGGCGACAAAGGCAAGGTGGACACGCCGGCCGTCAAGGCAGCTTTACAGGGTGACACCGGAGAAATGATGACCACGGATTATAACGGCACACCCGTGATGTCCGCCTTCACCCCCTTTGACATCGGAGACACCTCCTGGGCCATCATCGCCCAGGTTCATAAATCGGAAGCCCTGGCCCCGGCGTTTGTCCTGCAGCGAACCATGGGCATCATCGCCATATGCTGTATCCTGGTCATCATTGTCCTGGCATATTATCTGTCCCGGATCATGGCCAAACCCATCGCCAAAGGAAGCTGGTTTGCGGAAAAACTGGCAGAAGGGGATTTCACCCATACACTTGACATCCATCGGAAAGATGAGATCGGTCTGCTGGCAGACTCGTTGAACACCATGGCCATGAAACTCAGGGCCATGTTCAAGGACCTGGCTGAAGGCACGGTGACCCTGGCGGGTTCCACCACTGAATTGTCCGCCATCTCATCCCAGATGAAATCCGGTGCGGAACAAACCGCACAACGGTCCAATACCGTGGCATCCGCTGCGGAACAGATGAGCACCAGCATGACCTCTGTGGCGGATGCCACGGAACAGGCATCCACCAACCTGAACACCGTGGCCGCCGCTGCCGAGGAAATGACCGCCACCATCAGTGAAATCGCTGAAAGCGCCGACCGGGCCAGACATATCACCCATGATGCCGTGGGCCAGGCCACCCGGGCATCCGACACGGTGAACGAGCTGGGGACAGCGGCCCGGGATATCGGAAAGGTGACCGAATCCATCACGGAAATATCCGAACAGACCAATCTTCTGGCGCTGAATGCCACCATCGAGGCGGCCCGGGCCGGCGACGCCGGCAAAGGGTTTGCCGTGGTGGCCAATGAAATCAAGGAACTGGCCAAACAGGCGGCCCTGGCCAGTGAAGAGATCAAAAACAAAATCGGGGGGATACAGCAGTCCACGGACGGAACCGTTACCCGCATCGGTCAGATCACCGGTGTCATCAACCAGGTGGATGAGATTGTGTCCACCATTGCGGCAGCCGTGGAAGAGCAGTCCGTCACCACCCGGGAAATCGCGGGCAATGTCAGCCAGGCCGCCCGGAACATGACCGACATCACCGAAAACGTGACCCAGAGTTCCACGGCCGCCACGGAAATCGCCAGAGATATCACGCTGGTTTCCGATTCCGCCGTGGAAATCACCGACAGCAGCACCCAGATCAATGACAGCATCGAAGCCTTGAGCGAGCTGGCTGAAAACATCAAAGTCAGAACCGACCGATGCAAATTTTAATGGATGACCATGACTGAAAACATCAACCGGATCGTCACATTTTTTGCCGGAGAATCCCTGTGCGGCATCGATATTCTGGAGACACAGGAAATCATCAAGACCACCGGCATCACGCCGGTTCCGCTGGCACCGGACCCGATCACCGGCATTATCAACCTGCGGGGCAGCATTATCACGGTGATCGACCTGAACCGCCGGCTGAAAATCCATGACTCAAACGATCGATGCCTTCCCGGATCACACCGGATTATCATTCTCCGGGTTCAGGAAGAATCCATTGGACTGCGGGTGGATGCCATCGGGGACGTGATCGACATCACCCCCGAAGACCTGGCCCCTCCGCCCGGTAATATTCACGGGATTCACGGCCGTTGCTTCCAGTCGGTGGTCCGGCATGAACAAGGACTGATCGGCATACTCGATATAGCCACGGTGCTTGAATGAACCGCTCTCAAAACCTCCGCATACTGGTGGTGGATGATTCCATTGTATTCCGGATGATGATATCGGAGGTCATCGGCAATCTTTCGGGCATGGAAGTCGTGGGAACCGCACGTGACGGCGACATCGCACTGGCCAGAGTGGTGTCTCTGAAACCGGATCTGGTGACCCTGGATATTGAAATGCCGGGCATGGATGGACTGGAAGTGCTGGCGCGACTCACATCTCAATACCCGGCCGTGGGGGTTATCATGCTCAGCTCCGATGAAGGCCGGGGCGGCCGGCGTATTATCACCAGTCTGGAGGCCGGGGCGTTGGATTTTGTCCTCAAGCCCAAAGGAAAAAACCTGGTGGAAAACAAGCGCCAACTGGACAAAGACCTGGCCCCGTTGTTACGCTCGTTTTCCAGAAAAATGGAAATCCGTTCCATCCTCAACAGCCACCGGACGACCGGTTCCATGGATCGAACGGTTCCGCCCGCCATGATCGAAGCAAAGACACCCGAACCGATCATTCCGGCCGCCACACCCGATTTTCCACGAAACCGGTCCGACGTCGTGGCCATCGGGATTTCCACGGGGGGTCCGGCCGCACTGGCGCGACTCATCCCGGCACTGCCCGCGGATCTGGCCGTGCCGGTGCTCATTGTCCAGCACATGCCCCTCGGATTCACCCGGGCCCTGGCCGAGAGTCTGGACCGGCAATCCCATGTTCCGGTCATCGAGGCGCGAAACGGGGATCTTTTGGTTCCGGGCAAGGTGTTTATCGCTCCCGGCGGATATCACATGAAAATCGCTTCATCAAGACACCGGACCCAACCCATGATCCGCATCACTCAAGATCCCCCGGAAAACGGGTGCCGGCCGTCTGCCGACTATTTGTTCCGGTCTGTGGCCCATCACTTCAAAGACCGGGCCACCGGGGTCATCATGACCGGCATGGGACAGGATGGTGCCAGAGGACTGGCGTTGATGAAACAGCACCGGGCTGTGATCATTGCCCAGGATGAAGCCTCGAGTATTGTGTTCGGTATGGCAAAACACCCGGTGGCCTCCGGCATCGTGGATATCGTCGCCCCCCTGGACCGCCTGGCCCGGGAAATCATGAAAACCGTCAGACAGACCCCCCGGATGTAATCCATGACATGCCGCCCAGCGCGACCGTGGCTCATACCGGATCGATGGAACGTCCCATGCTGAAAATACGCCCCTCGGAATGTGAGGTTCTGGCCGGGTATATCCGGGAAATTTCCGGCCTGGACATTCCCCCTTCCAAAGCGTACCTGTTTGAGACCCGATTGGGAAAAATGGTTGCTGACTTTGGATTTTCATCCTATAAGATATTGTATGAACAGGCCAAAGCCGACAAAACCCGTGCCCTGGACCAGCAGATCATCGATGCAATGGCCACCAATGAAACCTTGTTTTTCAGGGATGAAAAAGTGTTTGATCTCCTCAGATACAAAATTCTACCGGACGTGATCGACCAGCGGACCGGATATCTGAAAAAAGGGCTGCCCGTTCCCATCCGCATCTGGAGTGCGGCCTGTGCCACGGGTCAGGAAATATACAGTGTTGCCATGATACTCAAAGACCTTCTCCCGCGCATGGATGCCTATCGCATCTATCTGCTGGGGACAGACATATCCGCCAAAGCGCTGGCCAAAGCCAGTGCCGGCTACTTCAGCAGTTTCGAAATCACCCGGGGGCTGCCATTAGACAAACGGGACCGGTATTTCACGCCATTGGAAAATGATTGGAAAATCAATGATGAGATCCGGGCCATGGTCTCTTTTCGGAAAATGAATCTGTTTGATTCTTTTGCCGGAATGGGCAAATTCGACGTGATCCTGCTGAGAAACGTCGCCATATATTTCAATATGGAAATGAGGAAAAAATTGTTCGAAAAAATGATGGCCGTGCTGGAACCGGATGGATATCTGCTGCTGGGTGCCAGTGAATCCCTTACCAACATCTGTTCCGACCTGGAACCTGAACGTCACCTGAAAACCATATTTTATCAACCCAGATCCCGCAACCTACCAAACAGGCCCGAATCGACATGATGAGTGAAAAGCCCTCCCCCACCCCCGAATCCACATCCACCCCCCTTCAGATCCTGGTGGTGGACGACAGCGCTGCCATGAGAATGGCCATCAGAGAAGAGCTGGAACCCGGCGGTTATGAGGTCATGGAGGCGGCCGGCGGTCTGGATGCCCTGGTTGCCGTGTGCAGGGACCGGCCACCGGACCTGATCACCCTGGATGTGGAAATGCCCGGGCTGGACGGATGGGAAACCTGCAAGAAACTGCGGAGTCCCCATTATGCCGACCGGATCTCACGACATCGGAACAGCCGGATACCGGTCATTTTTGTCACCGGCCAGAACACCATGTTGGAACGGAAAAAAGGATTTGCCGCGGGCGCGGCGGATTTTATCACCAAACCGTTTGCCGGCGGAGAACTACTGGAAGTGGTGGACCGGATCCTGAAACCGGTGGCTTTGTCCAAAGACATGACCGCTCTGGTGGTGGAAGACAATGGGGTGGCCAGACAGATTGTGGCGGATATTTTGATCCAGGAAGGGCTTCAGGTGATCGAAGCCAAAGATGGTCAGGAAGGGTATGCACTTTTCAACCGACACGAGGAGGAGATCGACGTGGTGATCACCGACCTGTTCATGCCGGGAATGAACGGGGACGAGCTTGCCGGAAAAATACGCAAAGAACTGAACCGCTCCGATCTGCCCATCATCTGCCTGACGGCCAAGCCGGATCAGTCGGAACTGTTGAAAGTCTTCAAGGCCGGTGTGTCCGACTATCTGGTGAAACCGTTTGCCAAGGAAGAACTGCTGGCCCGCATCACCGTTCATCTGGAACGGTACCGGTTGAGCCGGCAGCTCAAGGAAAAGATCAACGATCTCAAAATTTCCAATGAAAAAATCAGGAAACTGTCCATCACCGATCCATTGACCGGATGCTACAACCGGAATTACCTGTCCCGGCAGCTGGCCAAAGAGATCACGCGAACGCAACGGTATCAGACCCCCATCTCTTTGATCCTCACGGATATCGATTTTTTCAAAAAAGTCAATGACACCTTTGGTCACAGTGCCGGAGACACCGTGCTCGTTGAATTTGTCAACATGATTCACCGGGTGATCCGGAAAGACCTGGACTGGGTGACCCGGTATGGGGGAGAAGAGTTTGTCATTGTCCTGCCGGAAACCGCATATGATCAGGCATGCCACTGTACCGAGCGGTTGCGAAAACAAATAGCGGACACCCCGGTCACCCATGACGAGGTGTCCATTTCCATCACTGCCAGTTTCGGGGTCACCTGCCTGGACCCGGCCCTGATCACGGATGATTTTTCCACGGATCGACTGATCGACACCGCAGATCATTTCCTCTACCAGGCCAAGGAAAACGGAAGAAACCGCGTGGAAGGCAGCCCGTTCAAACCGGCCTGATCCAGCCTGATCCAGCTTGAACGGGCCGCTTCAAAACCTGCCGTCAGGCGGGCGGTCTGTCAATCCCAGACCCGGATCTCATCCTCGCCGGGATCATAGGGATTTAAAATATCCAGCATCCCGGAATCCGGATCGATCCGCACCGGGGTGTGATGATAAAAGGAAAACCACACGCCGATCCGGTTGCCGTCCGGGTCCAGGATATCGGCCGCCCGCATGGTGCGGGCATGCGGATGAAGATCACTTAAATGATAGATCTTTTTGTAGACCTCATCCAGAGTGTCGATCCTGAACCAGACCCGGTCATTGAATTGATATGTGTCATCGATTCCCACCACCGCATATGGCAGACCGGACCGGCCGCAGTAATAATAGTGAAAATCGGCCGGCAGGGTCTGCTGCCGGTATCGGTCCAGAAAGACGGGGCTGGACACCAGCTTTCCATAGGACCCGGCACAGGCGGCTGTCAAGGCCATTCCGGCCAGCAGCAGTATGATATTGATATGTTTTGACAACATCTATTCTCCTTCAAATTCGACCATGGCAAAGACCGGGCACCCGTTAATCCGGTCCCGTCCCTTGAGATCGGGCAGCTCCACCACAAACGCGCACTCCACAAGATCGGCCCCCATTTTTTTCACCAGTTTCACGGCAGCCCCGATGGTGCCGCCCGTGGCAATGAGATCATCCACAATCACCACTTTTTCCCCGAAAGATATGGCATCTTCGTGCATTTCCAGGGTGTCGGTGCCATACTCCAGTGAATAGGTTTCCCGGATAGTCTTACCGGGCAGTTTGCCCTTTTTTCTGACCGGCACGAATCCAATGCCCAGTGTATAGGCCAGCACCCCGCCGAAAACAAATCCTCTGGCATCGATTCCCACAATCTTGTCGATGCCCCGGTCTTTGTACCGGGCACACAGCACATCACACACATGTGCAAATGCAGCCGGGTTCTGCATCAACGTGGTGAGATCCCTGAAAACAACCCCTTCAATGGGCCAGCCCGGAATACTGCGAATGGTTTCTTTTACATTCATTTTTTTTGTTTTTTCCTTTCTGAAATCACTGCGGGTTCAATGGTCACGGCAACATCCGAATCCTGTTTGCTGACACCGAGCTGTGATGCCGCATGTCCGTTCTTTACGGCAATTTCCACAAATCCGGCGGAGTCGGTAATCACAAAAGGGGTTTTTTCCGGTGCCGCGGCATAGGTCTCATCATACCGGGTGATCTGTGTCTGATTGACACGCAGGAGAAATCCTTTTTCGGCAAGCGGCATGAACTGCTCCCGGGTCAGGTTCAAACCGATATTCCCGAAGGTGTCGATATGGCGGACCGCCAGGATCAGTTTGCCTTCCATGGGCCTGGGCTCTGGAAAGGCAAACGGGGTCAGACGGGAAATCTCCGGGCCGAACGCCCCGGGGTCAACGCCGGCGGACAGATGGGCTGCCACGGGTGCAAACATGTCCCGGCCATGGAACGTGGCGCTCACCCTGGATAGAAAATACCGGGACCGGGTCAGGTGAATGATCCGGCAAATGGTATTTTTGGAGGCCGCCGCCCACAGCACCCCGTTGTCCGGCCCCACCAGAAAATAATCCGTGGTTTCCACCAGCACGGCCCGCCGGGATGTCCCCACCCCCGGATCCACCACCGCACAGAAAATCGTGCCTTTTGGAAAATATTTCAGAGAAATGTCCAGCAGGTGAGCCCCATGCCCGATGTCCCGGGGCGCCACACCATGACACAGATCCACGATCCGGGCTTCGGGATGGATGGACAGGATCACGCCCTTGAGGATCCCCGCAAAGGCATCGGTATGGCCGAAATCCGTGAGCAGAGCGATGGGGCGGATATCTGTGGTATGCGGCATTGGCTTTTCCTTGTGCGCCCTTTTTGATTTTCCCGGTAAAAACCGGTTGACCCGGTTCACATCAGCAGCGGATATGGTATAGTAATCCAGTTTTTATGTAAAGAATCTTATGTAACGAATCATACCATCAAAAGGCCAAACCATGGGAATCGAAATTGAAAAAAAATTTCTGGTCACCACCCTGCCGGCGGACCTGGCTCCGGGAGTGGACATCTGCCAGGGATATCTTCTCAACACCCCGGACAAAGTGGTGCGGGTCCGCATCCAGGGGGAAAAGGGGTTTTTGACCATCAAAGGACCGCCCGTGGCTCTGGTGCGGCCGGAATTTGAATATGAAATTCCAGTAACCGATGCCCGGCAGATGCTGGACCGGTTCTGTGACCGCAAAATCATTGAAAAATCCCGGCACACCTGCCTGCATCAGGGCATGACGTGGGTGATCGACCGATTTTCAGGGGCCAACCACGGCCTGGTGGTGGCAGAAATTGAACTGGCCTCTTCGGATCAGCCGTTTTCCATTCCCCCGTGGGCCGGCCCGGAAGTGACCCACGATCCTGCGTATCTCAATGCCAACCTGGCAAAACACCCGTTTCGTTTCTGGTGAAAGGTGGAAAAACAGGGATCAATAATCTTGTGGAGATCCGTTGTGGAAATTTTCCGGCTGGCCCAGCGCTTACTGGTGACCCCGCCACTATTCAACCCAGTTTTCCAGACAAAGGCTTCCGATTCTTTCAAATTCTCTGGTATTGTTGGTCACCAATGTCATGTCCATCGACCTGGCTAAACCTGCAATAAGCAGGTCATAAGGACCGATCGGCATTCCGTTTCTTTCAAGTTGTGCGTGAATGTTTGCGGCTTCTATGGCTGAGGACCGATCCAGATCAACCAGGTCAAGCGGCTGCAGAAATTTGGTAAGTGCATCCTCGGAATGTTGCCGGTACTGACTTTTTTCGATCCCATATTGCAGTTCGAACAAGGTTATCGAACCAAAGTTCAGATCCAAATAGGGCCACAGACAAGGAGCTAAGGGCGGATGGTAATATATACGCCGGGGCAATCCCCGGGTGTTTTATAATAGAGCTCATGGCTCAGTTGGCCCATCAATTGGCTCCTTAGCCCCTTGTCTGTGGTCCCTTCATTGTTTGATTTTCACGGGTGTTCCTTTATATAACGTACATTCAGCACCCTTTTTTATCGTTCTTTGCATGAAGAACATAGCACAGAAAAATCGAGGACGTCACCCCTAATTTTCAAAATAATATTTTTTCACTCGTACCCCTGAAAATGATTATCCAAAATCACCTGGCTTTGATCATCCAGTATCTTACCCCGTGAACGGATACAAAAACATAGAATTTGGCAAGAATCTGACAATTCAAACAACACAAAACCTGACAAACATATTATTGAAAAATGAAGGAAATTTATAAACCGGTCAAATTATGAACGGTTTCAACACCCTTTTATAGTCTGCCGTGGGTGAAGGCTTTGTCCAGGATGCCTTTGACATCGTAGATGATGGTGCCGGTTTGTTTGTGGGCGTTCAGGTCGATGGACAGGAACTGTTTGTGGGCCACGGCCAGGATGATGGCGGTGTAGCCGTCGTTTTCCGGGTATTGGGTGATGGTTTGGATACCGTATTCGTGCAGGACTTCGGACGGGGAGGCCCAGGGGTCGTATACATCCACGGTCATGCCGAAGTCCGTGAGTTCATGATAGATGTCAATGGCCCGGGTGTTGCGGATGTCCGGGCAGTTTTCCTTGAAGGTGATGCCCAGCATCAGGGCCCGGGCGCCTTTGACGGGTTTGCCTTTTTTAATCATCAGTTTGACCACTTCGGAAGCCACGTACGCGCCCATGCTGTCGTTCATGCGGCGGCCGGCCAGGATGATCTCGGGGTGATACCCGGCTTCCTGGGCTTTCTGGGCCAGGTAGTAAGGGTCCACGCCGATGCAGTGGCCGCCCACCAGTCCGGGCTTGAAGGGCAGAAAGTTCCACTTGGTGCAGGCAGCTTCGAGCACGGCTTGGGTGTCGATGTCCATGCGGTTGAAAATTTTGGCCAGCTCGTTGACAAAGGCGATGTTGATGTCCCGCTGGGAGTTTTCGATGACCTTGGCCGCCTCGGCTACCTTGATGGTGGGGGCCAGGTGGGTGCCGGCCGTGATGACCGAGCGGTACAGGGCATCCACTTTCTGACCCACTTCCGGGGTGGAGCCGGAGGTGACTTTTTTGATCAGCTCCACGGTGTGTTCTTTGTCCCCGGGGTTGATACGTTCGGGCGAGTACCCGGCAAAAAAGTCGGTGTTGAATGTCAGGCCCGAGGTTTTTTCCACGACCGGGATGCAGTCTTCTTCCGTGGCACCGGGGTAGACAGTGCTTTCATAAATGACGATGTCGCCTCTGGAAATGACTTTGCCCACAGCTTCCGAGGCCCGGATCAGCGGGGTCAGGTCCGGGCGGTTGTTTTTGTCGATGGGGGTGGGCACGGTGATGATGTAGATGTTGCAGCCGGCAATGTCATCGAGGTTTGTGGTGCAGAACAAGCCGTTGGGGGGCGGTTCCTGGGTGAGCGGATTTTGTGTGAGCAGCACGCGCTGCAGGGCATCATCTTCGACTTCCAGGGTGACGTCATGGCCGGACATCAATTCCGTGACACGGGACTGGTTGATGTCAAATCCCACGACCGGGTATCTGGCGGCAAAGAGCCGGGCCAGGGGGAGGCCGACGTAGCCGAGGCCGATAATTGTGATTTTGTTCATTTTTTTTAAGTGTTACGTGTTACGTGTTAAGTGTTGGGGTAGCCCCTTTTGTCATGGTTTGAACGGGGGGTTCAGGTCCAGGTGTTTCAAAAGGATGGAATCCGTTTGGGTGACCCCCCCCGGGACAGGGCCACACCCATTTTGCGACTCAGATCCCGCTGGGACATGCAGGGGTTTTCCGCCAGGAGCTGTAAAAGCTGAAACTGGATGTTGAGTTGGTGTTGGGTATGGGGCGCTGGGTTTTTGGGGCTGTTTTTTGGGGGTCCGGGCATAGCTACGCAAATATAAATCTAAAAATGACTCCATTAAAATTCTTTATAACCACACTTGGTAAACTACCAATATCAGAGAACAACCACAGGCGCAACCTTTATACAAATTTTTTGCGGCTCAGCAGGAGCAGCACTTCCCGGGCCGCTTCTTCCGGGGTGATGCGGGTGGTGTCGATGCGCAGTTCCGGGGTTTTCGGCGACTCATAAGGATCGTCCACACCCGTGAACCCTTTGAGGAGCCCGGCCCGGGCCTTGGCGTACATGCCTTTGCGGTCTCTTTTTTCGCATTCGGCAATGGGGGTGGAGACATGGATCTCGAAAAATCCCCCATACTGCTCGATGTCGTTGCGGATCTCGTCCCGGGTGCGCTGGTAGGGAGCGATGGGAGCGCAGATGGCAATGCCCCGGTTCTTGGTGATCTCCGAGGCCACAAACCCGATGCGCCGCACATTGATATCCCGGTGTTCCCTGGAAAAATTGAGTTCCGATGACAGGTTGCGGCGGACAATGTCCCCGTCCAGAAGCGACACCGGCCGGGTCCCCATCTCCAGGAACCGGGCGTACAGCACTTTGGCAATGGTGGATTTGCCGGCCCCGGACAGGCCCGTGAAAAAAATGGTGAACCCCTGACGGGCCGGGCTGGGATAAGAGCGGTCCAGCTCTTCAATCACTTCGGGGAACGTGGCCCAGTCCGGGATTTTCTTGCCTTTTCGAATCCGGTCCCGGATGTCCTTGCCCGAAAAAGAGATGGTTTCCCGGGACCCGTTCACCTCGCTGGCCAGGCAGAACTCATCGTCAAAAGGCAGGTACACCATCTCTTCAAAGAACACCGGCTCGATGCCCAGCTCGCCGGCCGCTTCAGACGCCAGGGACTCGGCCTGGTCCGCCGGATAAAACGGATCCCCGTTGCTGTCATTGCCCGGGCTGGCGTGGTTGTGTCCGATCACGAAATGGGTGCATCCGAAATTCCTGCCGATGATCATATGCAACAGCGCGTCTCTGGGGCCGGCCATGCGCATGGCCAAAGGAAGCAGATTGAGCAGGTGGGAATTGGGCGGATAATGGGCACCCACCTTCTGGTAGCAGCGCATGCGGGTGTAGTGGTCGAAATCATCCGGACCGGGGATGCCGGCGGCAGGCAGCAGCAGCAGATTGGCTTTGGCTTTCTGCATGGCCTGGATGGTCATCTCGAACTGGGGCCGGTGAATGGGCTGACGGGTCTGGAATCCCACGATGCGGTGCCATCCCAGCTTGCGGAACCGTTCCCGCACCTCGGCGGGCGTGAGGCGGATCTGGGGAAAATCCGGGTGAATGGGCAGGTTCAGGGCCTGGATGGGGCCGCCGATATAGTGGGATCCGCATTTATTGCGCAGATACTCCACGCCGGGGTGGGCGGGATCCCGGGTGCCGTACACGGCCAGGGCTTCATTTTCTTTGTCCACGGGCCAGATGTCTTCCAGGGTCATGACACCCAGCAGGAATCCTTCCGGATCCCGGAGCACCACGGACTGGCCCGCCTCCAGGGTGGCAGCCTGCGTGTCATGAATATCCAGGCACACGGGCACAGGCCACAGGTCCCCGGATGACAGGCGCATGCGGTCCAGCACGGATTCGTAATCCACCCGGGTCATGAAGCCTGTGAGCGGCGCGAACACGCCCGTGACCAGCAACTCGAAATCACAGATCTGCCGCTCGTTGAGAATCACATCCGGCATGGTGGGGGTCAGGTTCTTGAGCACCTGATGCTGGGCGTCATCCACCAGCAGATTGACAAAGGTCACGTCATCCATAATCAACTCCTTACTTCCCGCTTGTCAATGATATGGCCTCTTACGATGTAAGATACGGCCCCCTGAAAACACAAAAAGGGGCAGCGCCGAACGCTGAACCCCTTGGTATCGATGGTAGCGGGGGAAGGATTTGAACCAACGACCTTCGGGTTATGAGCCCGACGAGCTACCAGACTGCTCCACCCCGCATCAATTTTTGCAAGATAGCGCAATTATTCTTTTCCGTCAAGGACTTTTTTCATTCAGCTGTCATTCAGCAGCCGGGTCAGCCGGGATTTGAGTTCATCATAATTCCGGGTCACCGGAATATCGGGAAAGTCTGCGACCACGGTGTCGGGGGGTTGGAAGAAAAACCCCTGATCCGCGGCCTGGATCATGCCGATATCATTATACGAATCACCGAATGCAATCACCTGGTAGTTCAGCCCCTGGAACGCCTGCACGGCTTTCTGCTTGGGGTTGTCGACACGAAGGTGGTAATCCGTGACATTGCCCTGATCATCGATGGACAGGCTGTGGCACAATAGCGTGGGAAAGCCCAGTTTGGCCATCAGCGGTCTGGCAAACTCTTCAAATGTATCCGATAAAATTATGAACTGGGAACAGGACCGGATCCAGTTCAGGATCTTCTGGGCTCCGGGCAGCGGATCCAGCGTGGCAATGACTGCCTGGATATCCTGAATGGTAAGGTGGTTTTCCTTTAATATGGCCAGGCGCCGGGACATGAGCACATCATAATCCCTGATGTCCCGGGTGGTCAGGTTCAACGCCTCGATACCGGTTTTCCGGGCCACATTGATCCATATTTCCGGTAAAAACACCCCTTCCAGGTCCGCCATGATCATCTTCATTGTGCCACCTCATCTTCGATACGAATTAACATGGGGCGCTTCACCACGCAGTCCGTGGCCGTGATCCGGCGTAACGCCCGCTGGATCCATTCCTCTTTGGCCGTGTGGGTGATCATGACCACGGGCACGCCCCCGCCGGCATTGCGGCCCTGCTGCTGCACGGAGCTGATGCTGATCTGATTCTCCCCCAGGATCCCGGAAATCCGGGACAGGACCCCGGGGTGGTCCTGGGCTTCGAACCGCAGGTAATACCGGGTCACCAGTTCGTTCATGGACAAAATGGGAATATGACGGATATTTTCTCGTGGATATCCCAGGATGGGCACCCGGCCCGTGGTACGGCTCATGATATTTCTGGCAATATCCGCAATATCACTGAGCACGGCCGATGCCGTGGGCATCATCCCGGCGCCGTGGCCGTAGAGCATGGTTTTGCCCGTGGCATCCGCATCGATGGCAATGGCGTTCATGGAATGGTCCACATGGGACAGCGGATTGGTGTTGTCGATCATGGTGGGATGCACCCGGGCCTCCACATGATCCCCGTGACGCTTGCCGATGGCCAGCAGCTTGATGGTGTATCCGAATGACCGGGCAAATTCAATGTCCATGGGTGTGATGTCCCGGATGCCTTCCACATGGATGTCGGACAGATTGATTTCCATGCCATGGGCCAGGGCATTGAGAATGGCCAGTTTGTGGGCGGTATCATGGCCGTCGATGTCCAGGGAGGGTTCCGCTTCCGCAAACCCCAGTTCCTGGGCCGTTTTCAGGGCCTCTTCAAACGTGGACCCGTCCCGGGAGATCCGGGAGAGAATATAGTTGCAGGTCCCGTTCAAAATAGCGGACATGGCGTTGACATCATTGGCCACCAGGGTTTCTCTCAAGGTTTTGATAATGGGCATGCACCCGCCGCAACTGGCCTCGAAAGCCAGGTCCACC
The DNA here is from genome assembly GCA_011389555.1 of Desulfotignum sp. Lineage (GTDB taxonomy): Bacteria > Desulfobacterota > Desulfobacteria > Desulfobacterales > Desulfobacteraceae > Desulfotignum. The sequence goes on from JAABUD010000021.1 coordinate 26,553, forward strand.
CGGTTCTTCCAGGCGACTTCCACCAGTTCACTGCCGCAGGCGGCCAGCAGGGCCTTGTTGGCCGTGACCACATGTTTGCCGTTTTCCAGCGCCTTCAGGATAAACTGTCTGGCCGGGGTTTCCCCCCCGATGAGCTCCACCACCACATCGATTTCCGGGTCCGTCAAGACGGCCATGGCATCCGTCACCAGGTCCGATGTCGAAAGATCGATCCCCCGATCGGTTTCAATGTCGAGATCCGCAATGGTTTTCAGGTTCAGGTGCGCCCCGGTCCGGGACTCCAGCAGATGTTTTTTCCGGGTCAGCAGGCCGGCCACCCCCGTGCCCACCACGCCCAGCCCGAGGATGCCGATGTGGATCGTTTTCATAATGTTCTTTCTCCGAAAATGGATCTGTTAATTTCAAGTCGCACGTTGAATTTCGATTAATACATGATAACCTTGACCATGTCAAAAAGCTTTTGACTTTTCAGACCCGACTGTTTATCCTCTGGAAAGATTTTACAGGCAGTCAATTGTCCAGACAAGGTGGATTTCATGAATGATTCGTTGACGTATGCAGATGCCGGAGTTGATATCGACAAAGCCAACCAGCTGGTGGACCGGATCAAGGATATTGCCCGATCCACCCCCAGGTCCGGTGTCATGGGAGAAATCGGCGGGTTCGGAGGACTGTTCTCCCTCAATCTTTCCAATATCGAAAATCCGGTACTGGTCAGTGCCACGGACGGGGTGGGCACCAAACTGAAAATCGCGTTTCTCATGGACCGGCATGACACCATCGGCATGGATCTGGTGGCCATGTGCGTCAACGACATCATTGTCCAGGGTGCCAAGCCGTTGTTTTTTCTGGATTACCTGGCCATGGGTTGTCTGGACAACGCGGTGGCGGAACAGATCATCACAGGCATCGCCCGGGGGTGCACCCAGGCCGGATGCGCGTTGATCGGCGGGGAAACCGCTGAAATGCCGGGACTTTATCAGGCCGGTGAATATGATCTGTCCGGATTTTCCGTCGGCATTGTCGACAACAACAAAATCATTGACGGTTCCTATATCCGTCCGGGACATCAGCTGATCGGTCTGGCCTCCAGCGGCATTCATTCCAATGGATTCTCCCTGGTCAGAAAAATATTTTTCGATCGCTGCAAATACGATGTGCACACACACATGCCGGAACTGGGCACCACCCTGGGAGAGGAACTGTTACGTCCCACCACCATCTATGTGACCCCGATCCTCAATCTGATGCGGGATCTGCCCGTTCACGGGCTGGCCCATATCACCGGGGGCGGCATCGATGAAAATATCATCCGGGTGATTCCGGATGCCTGCAAGGTTCTGATCCGCAACCATACCTGGGAACGACCGGCCATATTCGATCTGCTCCAGACATCCGGCCATGTGTCGGATGCCGAGATGCACCGGACCTTCAACAACGGCATCGGCATGATTCTGGTCATCCCGGAAAAATCCGCCGAAGATGTCATGGACCGGATGAAGGCCATGGAAGAGAAGGCGTTTTTCATCGGTGAAGTCGCAGACAGAAATGAAAATGAACCACAGGTCCAGTGGATCTGATTCTTTATGATCGTTCTGGGCATTGAATCTTCGTGTGATGAAACCGCGGCCGCCGTCGTAGACGGATACGACCGGGTCCTGTCCTCGGTGATCGCGTCCCAGGTGGACGCGCACAGGCCCTATGGGGGCGTGGTTCCGGAACTGGCATCCCGCATGCACGTGGAGGCCATCACCCCGGTGGTGACCCGGGCCATGGACAAGGCCGGGCTTTTGATTCAGGATATAGACGGGGTGGCGGCCACCCGGGGCCCCGGGCTTGTGGGGGCACTGCTGGTGGGATTTTCCTTTGCCAAAGCCTTTGCCTGGGCCCGGCACCTGCCTTTTGCCGGTGTCAATCACCTGGAGGCCCATATTCATTCCCTGCTTCTGACCCGGCCGGCACCCGAATTTCCGTTCATCGCCCTGGTGGTCTCCGGCGGACATACCAATATTTATCATGTGTTTTCCGACAACCGGTTCGAACTGATGGGCCAGACCCGGGATGATGCGGCCGGAGAAGCCTTTGACAAAGTCGCCAAAACCCTGGGGCTGGGATATCCGGGCGGACCCGGGATCGAGGCGTTGGCAAAAAAGGGGGATCCGGGAGACATTGTTTTTCCCAGATCGCTTCTGGAAAAAGGCAGTTTTGATTTCAGTTTTTCAGGACTGAAATCCGCGGTGGCCCGATATGTTCATGAGCATCCCCTGCAAAGCCATGAAGACAAAGCCCGGGTGGCGGCCGCGTTTCAGAGCGCGGTCATCGATGTGGTGTGCGAAAAACTGCTGGCAGCGGCCCGATCCCGCTCCTGCCGGCAGATCGGCATCTCCGGCGGGGTTGCCGCCAATCAGACCCTGGTGGCGGCTTTGACCCGCCGGGCCGCCCGGCATCGGATCCGGGTGATGGCCCCGCCCGTGTCTCTGTGCGGGGACAATGCCGCCATGGTGGCGGCCAGAGGGGCGGTCATGATCCGGGACGGCCAGACCTGCGGCCTGGACCACGACGTGTTTTCCAGGGCCTTGAATCTATCCGCCTGACAAACGATCCGGTTTTTTCCACCCCAGGTACTTTTCCTTGTACCGGTACATTCTTTCCAGAGACAAATGGTTCGACTCCTGCCTTTTTTGATCCGATGCCAGCAACCGGGTCAGGGCCGCGACCGCTTTTTCGATATCCGGCCCCTGATGACAGATCAGCGCCAGATCGATCCCCGATGCCAGGACCCGGTCCATGCAGGTGTCCATATCCTGATCAATGGCTTTCATGTCCAGGTCATCGGTGAGCACCAGACCGTTGAACCCCAGGGTGTGTCTGACCAGGTCATGGGCAATGGTCTTGGACAGGCTGGCCTGCCATCGGGGATCCAGCCGGGGGCACAGAATATGGGAGATCATGATGCCGGCCGCATCCGCGCGGACCGCTGCTTCAAAAGGGACCAGGTCCACGGCCTGAAGATCGGAAAGATCCACGTCCAGTTCGGGCAGGTGATGGTGGGAATCCAGCACGGTGCGGCCGATGCCCGGAAAATGCTTGGCCACGGCCATGATTCCGGATGATTGCAGGGTGTGGATCACGGTGGTGCCCAGATTTGCCACGGCTTCTGCATCTCCGGGAAACGCACGGGTTTTCATGATGGAATCGGTGGGGTCGGACACCACATCCATCACGGGTGCCAGGTTCATGTTGATCCCCACTTGCTTGAGTTCTCCGGCCGTGATCCGGGCAAAGGCGCCGGCTTCTTCCCGGGTCCGGATCTGGGGATTGCCGTCAAACTGGGTGAACGGGGGCGGAAGACGTGATACGGCCCCGCCCTCCTGATCCACGGCAATGAACAGCGGGGGCAGATCACAGGATGCGGCACATGCCTGGGCATCTGCGCACAGACGGGTCACCTGGGCCGGAGACACAATATTCTGCCGGAACAAGATAATACCCCCGGCCTGATATCGATGGATAATGGTTTCCAGGTCCGCATTGAAATCCGTGCCGTTGAACCCCAGCATCAACCGCTGGCCGGCCAGGTGCCGGACCGTCTTATCCATGCAGGTTTTCACCGGCCTGTTTCAATTGCTGCGTCACTTTTTCAGACAGGTCTCCGGCCTGTTTCAGGCGGGCGGCAACCGTGTCCAGTCCGGCCTGCTCCGCTTTTTTTGCCCAGGAATAAAAATTGTCCTTGTGGCTGTCATTGTGATCCACCCAGTGGGCCAGGAGCACGTCCAGCTTTTCTTTCGTGGACATGTCCGGTTTGCCGTCATGGGCGTGCGTATGGGCATGATCGTGATCATGGGAATGATCATGACTGTGGGTATGGTTGTGGCCGTGTTCGTGATTGTGACTCATAAAAAGACTCCATGTAAATAATTTTCCGGAACCACGGGTTCCGGCGTATGGCGATTCTTGTATTGTTTGATACCCATGTTTTCCGTAATTTATCAAGTTTTTTTTCCTTGTCTTTCCTTGGGTATTGTAAAATAATCTCAGGGTTGTTATTGAAACAAACAAACAACCCGGAGGTAACATGCGTGTATTTTCTATTTTTTTGTTGAGCGGAATCCTTATTTTCAGCGGGGTGACCGGATATTCCCAATCCCGCATCGGCTATGTCACGGATATGCTGGTTCTCACCTTCAGACAGGGACCCGGCCCTTCATACCCGGTGATAAAAACACTGGAAAGCAATACCCGTCTGACCATCCTGGATGAACAGGATGGCTATTACAAGGTACAGCTGTCATCCGGAGATACGGGGTGGGTGGACCGGCAGTTTGTGACATTTGACACGCCCAAGGCCCTGACGATCGAAAAAATGGAAGAAGAGCATGCTGCACTGAAAAAACAGTTCGCTGAATTGTCCACGGCCCATGCACGACTCAAAGACCGGATGGCCGACCTGCCTGAAAATTCCCAAGACCTGCTTCAGGTGAAAGAAAAAAACAACCGCCTGGAAAACGAAAACAAACAGCTGTCCATGCGGATCGAAAACCTGGAAAACGAATCTGAAAACCTGCTTAAAACCCGTATGATCAAATGGTTTCTGGCCGGTTTCGGGGTCATTCTCTTCGGATGGATCCTGGGTCAGACCGTTTCGGGCAGAAACCGCAGATCCCGTTCTTTACTCAATTAAGCCGGATACAGTGAACCCGGACATCACCCCACGGCCCGGACGGAACCCATGGGTTCATTCCAGGCATGAAACATTGTTTTTCCTTGACACTTGTATCTTAAAACGATTTATTGTACGCACGGTTTGTCCAAAACCGCTGTGTTGCCGCAAATGACCGAGAAACTTACCCCGTTTAGAAAGGAGCCGACCTTGGCCGATCAACGTATGTATGAAAAAAAAATCTGGCTGGATTCTTATGAACCAATGATTCAGGGCACCATCGATTTTGAAGACATTCCGGTGCCGCAATTCCTGACGCAATCGGCAGCTCAGTTCCCGGACCACCCTGCCCTGATTTTTCAGGGATACAGCGTGAGTTTCAAAGAACTGGATGACATGGTTGGAAAATTCGCTGCCGCACTCAAGGATTTCGGCATCCAAAAAGGGGACAGCGTCGCCATTCTGCTGCCCAATGTGATTCCCTGTGTCGTGGCCTATTATGCCATCTTGAGAATCGGCGGTATTGTCGTGTTCAACAACCCGTTGTACTCGGACCGGGAACTGGCCCACCAGTTTACAGATTCCGGATCCAAATGCCTCATCACCCTGGACCTGCTGACCGAACGGATGGTGAAACTGCGGGAAACAACCGATATCAAAACCATTGTGTACACCTCCATCGGCGATTATCTTCCGTTTGTCAAACGGCTGCTGTTTCCGCTGGTGGCCAAGAAAAAAGGACTGGCGGCAGAGGTGTCGCCGGCATCGGATCTGCATGCGTTCAAGGATATCATGGCCCGGTATACGGCCGATACTGCCCAGGCCGAACTGACCATGGATGACGTGGCCATGTATCAGTACACCGGCGGCACCACCGGGGTTTCCAAGGGCGTGATTCTCACCCACGGAAACATCTCCTGTCAGATTCAGCAGATCGAAGCCTGGTTTCCCGAATTCGACAAAGGGGCGGAAATCATGCTGGGAGCCCTGCCCTTTTTTCATGTCTTCGGCATGTCGGTATCCATGAACCTGGCCATCCGCCTGGCCTGGACCAATGTGCTGGTACCCAAGCCCCAGGCCGAACCACTGCTGGAAGCCATCTCCAAATTCAAGGTCACGTTCGCCCCGCTGGTCCCCACCATGTATATCGGCATACTGGATCACCCGGACCTGGAGCATTCCGATCTGACCAGCATCAAAGGCTGTTTTTCCGGAAGTGCCCCTCTGCCCCTGGACGTGATCAGCAAATTCGAGGAAAAAACCGGTTCCGTTATCGTGGAAGGATTCGGCCTGACCGAATCATCTCCCGTGACCCATGTGAATCCCTTCCGGGGCCAGCGGAAAGTCGGCAGCATCGGGATTCCGCTGCCTGAAACCGAATGCCGGATCGTGGATCTGAAAGACAGTACCCAGGAGGTACCCGCGGGAGAACCCGGCGAGCTGCTCATACGGGGCCCCCAGATCATGAAAGGGTATCTGAACAAACCCGAAGAAACCGCCAAAACCCTGACCCAAGACGGTTTTCTGTGTACCGGTGATGTGGCGAAAATGGATGAGGAAGGCTATTTCTACATTGTGGACCGCATCAAGGACATGATCATCTCCGGCGGATACAATGTCTACCCCAGGGACATCGATGAAGTGCTGTATGAACACCCCAAAATCCTGGAAGCCTGTGCCGTGGGCATTCCACACCCCAAACGCGGGGAATCCATCAAGGCGTTTGTGGTGCTCAAACAGGGCCAGACCCTGACGGAAAAAGAAGTGTTCGACTATTGCGCCGAAAAACTGGCCAAATACAAACTGCCGGTGGCCGTGGAATTCCGTGAGGAGCTTCCCAAATCCAATGTCGGCAAAATTCTGCGCAAGGATTTACGCAGACAGCAGGAATAATAGGATTGAATCTTGAACTATTGTCGGATTGATAATATCCTTGGGTGCCAATTACATTCGTTTGCATCATAATTTACAACCCGGGGAGTTTTTACCATGGCCGACCAATCGATTGTGCAAGACCTGCTGTTCAAAGACAAAACGTATACCATTCACAACATTCAGTCGCTACAGACACTTGGCGCACCCGACATCAATACCCTGCCGTTTGCCGCCAGGGTATTGATTGAAAATCTGGCCCGGCATGTCGACGGCACCACCGTTCGGTGGGACGATGTACTGGCTGCCTGCCGGTTTTATGCCCGACCGTCGGATGACTCCCAGCTCATCGCATTTTACCCGGGCCGGGTCCTGATGCAGGACTTTACCGGGGTCCCGGCCATGGTGGATTTTGCCGCCATGCGGGATGCGGTGAAAGACGCCGGGCTGGACCCCGCCAAAATCAATCCCCTGGTCCCCGTGGATCTGGTGATCGATCACTCCATCCAGGTGGATTACTTCAGAGAGAAAAATGCGTTTTTTCTCAATGCCCGAAAAGAATACGAGCGCAATGCCGAACGGTATCAACTGCTGAAATGGGCCCAGAAAAATTTTGATAATTTCCGGGTGGTCCCGCCGGAATCCGGCATCTGTCACCAGGTCAACCTGGAATACCTGGCCACGGTGGTGGCCACCAAAGAGCATAACGGCCGGTTGCTGGCTTTTCCCGACACCCTGGTGGGCACGGACTCCCACACCACCATGATCAACGCCTTAGGGGTACTGGGCTGGGGGGTCGGCGGCATCGAAGCGGAAGCCGTCATGCTGGGGCAGCCCTATTTCATGAACCTGCCGGACATCATCGGGGTCCGGTTTTCCGGCACCCCGAAAAAACAGGTCACTTCCGCGGATATCGCACTGTATGTCACCCAGGTGTTACGACAGGAAAATGTGGTGGAAAAAATCGTGGAGTATACCGGGCCGGGGTTGAAACACCTGACGCTCACGGACCGGGCCACCATTGCCAACATGTGTCCGGAATACGGGGCCACGGCCGGATTTTTCCCCGTGGACGACCAGACTTTGCTCTACCTGAACCAGACCCACCGGCCGGATGCCGCGGCCCTGGTGGAAACCTACTGCAAAACCTGCGGGCTGTTCAACACCCATGAAACCCGTCCTGTTTTTTCCAAAGTGATCGATGTGGACCTGTCTGCCATCACCACGTCTGTTGCCGGTCCGACCCGGCCCCAGGACCGCCTGGCGCTGGATGAAGTAAAACCAAAGGTGCAGAAAATATATGACCTGCCCGCCAGGAAGACTCGTAAGATTCTGCCCGAAAATATGCCGGCGGACAAACAGGTGCCGGCGTTGACCCATGGCAGTGTGGTGATCGCGGCCATCACTTCCTGCACCAACACGTCCAACCCCTATACCATGATCGGTGCCGGGCTGGTTGCCAGAAAAGCCGTGGAAAAAAACCTGTCCGTTCCCTGGTATGTGAAGACATCCCTTTCCCCGGGCTCCCGGGTGGTCCTGGATTATCTGAAAGATTCCGGTCTCATGGCGGATTTTGAGCGCTTAGGCTTCAACAACACCGGGTTCGGATGCATGACCTGTATCGGCAACTCCGGGCCTCTGGAGCCGTTCATTGAAAAAGCCATCAAAACCCATGACCTGGATGTCATATCCGTGTTGTCCGGAAACCGCAACTTCGAAGCCCGGATCCACCAGGATGTGAAAGGCAATTTTCTGATGTCCCCGATCCTGGTGGTGATTTATGCCATTGCCGGCAGGATCGACATCGATTTTGAAACAGACCCGTTGGGCGTTGACAAAGACGGCACCCCGGTATTCATGAAAGATCTCTGGCCGGAACCCGAAGAAGTGGAAGCGTTTGTGGAAACGTATGTCAAAACCCGGTTTTTCAAAGATCAGTACGCCAGAATATTCGCGGGAGACAAACTGTGGCAGGAACTGACCGTGGCAGAATCCGCCACGTTTTTGTTTAACCCGGCCTCCACCTATATCCGCAACCCGCCTTTTTTCCAGCAGTTTTCTCTGACTCCCCCGGCACCGGCCGATATCCAAAATGCCAGAGCCCTCCTGGTTTTAGGGGATTCGGTCACCACGGATCATATCTCTCCGGCCGGGGCCATTCCCGTGGACTATCCAGCCGGCCGGTATCTGGTGGAAAACGGCGTGTCCGCCCTGGAATTCAATTCTTATGGATCCCGAAGAGGCAATCACGAAGTGATGATGCGGGGCACATTCGCCAACATCCGCATCCAAAACAGGCTGGCCAAAGGCACCGGGGGCGTCACGACCCTTTTTACGGACAACACGCCCGCATTTGTGCCGGACGGCACGCCCGCATATGTGTTTGATGCCGCCCGGGCCTACCAGGAAAAAGGAGTGGATCTGGTGGTGTTCGGCGGCAGGGAATACGGCACCGGATCTTCCCGGGACTGGGCCGCCAAAGGGACCCGGCTGTTAGGTGTCAGGGCGGTCATCGCCCGGTCCTTTGAACGGATTCACCGGTCCAATCTGGTGGGCATGGGGGTGCTGCCCCTGACCTTCAGACCAAAGGACTCCTTTGAATCGTTGAACCTGACCGGAGATGAACAGTTCACCATCAAGGGACTGGATACCCTCGGGCCGTACAGCGAACTGACCGTTGTGGCCCAAAAAAACGAGCAGACAACGTCGTTCAAAGTGATTGCCGGTCTTTACACCGATATTGAAGTCGCCTACATCCGGCACGACGGCATTCTTCAATATGTATTGCGCCATATTATCGCAGGATGATACCGGTCGTCGTTTAATATATTGAAAATATGTGCTATGATCACGCCGATTTTTCAATCGGCCATTAACCCAAACAAGCAAGGACACGTTCATACCATGGAAATCAATCACTATGAATTCGAATACGGCGAATACGGCGACACCACGGGTGTCACCATCAATCTTCGCGGGTTTGACATTCTTCGCTTCAACAACATCAGCAAAGGCACGGCGTTCTCCATCGAAGAACGCATCCGGCTCAAGCTGAGCGGCTACCTTCCCTTCCGGGTCAAAACCCTGGACGAACAGGTGCAAAACAGCCTGGATATCCTGTCACAAAAAGAGAACGATATCGAAAAATTCATCTATCTGCGCAGTCTATACGACCGGAATGTGGTCCTGGCCCATGCCGTGATCTCCAGCGATGTCACCCAGTTTCTGCCCATCATCTACACCCCCACCGTGGGTCTGGCCTGCCAGCAGTATTCCAGCATGTTCCGCCGGGCCAACGGCATCCACCTGTTCCCGGACAATATCGACTATGCGGAATATATTCTGGCCAACTATACAGACAAGGACATCCGGGTCGCCGTGGTCACGGACAACCAGGGCATCCTGGGTCTCGGGGATCAGGGGGCCGGCGGGATTCCCATCTGCCTGGGCAAACTGATGCTGTATACCCAGGGGGCCGGCATCGCTCCCTGGCACTGTTTGCCCATCTCCCTGGATGTGGGCACGGACAACCAGGCCCTGCTGGATGATCCCGGGTACCTGGGATGGCGAAACAAACGGCTGAAAGGGGAGGCCTATGACCGGTTCATTGAAAAATTTGTCACGGCATTCAAGAAAGTGTTTCCCAAAGCCCTGTGCCAGTGGGAGGATTTTTCAAAACAGACCGCTTTTTCCGTTCGGGACAACTATCTGGACCAGGTGATTTCATTCAATGATGATATCCAGGGCACCGGGTCCATTACTTTGGCCGGCATTCTGGCGGCCATGAAATCCAAAAAGAAATCGTTCACCGACCAGGTGTTTCTGGTGAACGGGGCCGGTGCCGGGGGTGTGGGCATTGCCGAACAGATCTGGACCGAACTGGTGGAACAGGGCATGGATGAAACCGCGGCCGGAAAACGGATTTTCACCATGGATTCCAGGGGGGTGGTGACCACGGACCGGGATCTGGAACCCTACAAACTCAAATTCGCCCAAGACCCTGCCAACCTGCCCTGGCTGAAAGACCCGGCTGACAATACCCTGAAAAATGCCATCCTCCATGAAAAAATCACGGTCCTCATCGGCACATCCGGCCAGCCCGGCTGCTTTGACAAACCCATTGCAGACGCGATGATGCAACATTCCGACCGGCCCGTCATTCTGCCGTTGAGCAACCCCACCACCAACTCGGAAGCCCTGCCCGAAGACCTGTACCAGTGGACCGACGGCAACGCCCTGGTGGCCACGGGCTCCCCGTTTGCCCCGGTGACCCACAACGGCAAACAATACCGCATCGGCCAGATGAACAATGCCTTTGTCTTTCCCGGGATCGGTCTGGGAATCATCGCTTCCGGCGCCACCCGGGTGCTGCCGGTCTTTTTCTCCGCTGCGGCCCATGCCGTGGCCCGGTATATCTCGGATCAGGACCTGGCGGACGGGATTTTATGCCCGCCCCTGGATCAGCTGCGGGAGGTGTCCATTGCCGTGGCCAAACAGGTGGGCGCGGAAGCCATCAAGGCCGGGGTGACCGGTGACGGGTGCGCATTTTCCCGGTTCCGGCACAACAATGATCCGGAAAGACTGAACACCCTGATCGACCACATGGTCTGGAATCCGGTTTACTATTGACATGATGCACGGGTGGACCGGACACATCGGGCTCATCGATCTGACCCGGCAGCAGATCCGCACCCTGTCTTTGTCCCCGGAAACCTATGCCGGACACATCGGCGGGCGGGGCTTGGGGGGACTGTTCGTGCGTTCTGCCGCGTCTTTGGCCTGGGATCATGAGGACATGCCGGTCTGCCTGTTCACAGGCCCCCTGACCGCCACCATCGCCCCGACCTCCGGCAGATGTCACATGATGTCCATCTCTCCTTTGACCGGGCTGGTGGGGGATTCGTCCATGGGCGGAAAAATGGGGGTTCAGCTCAAACGGGCCGGGTGGGACGGCCTGGTGATCACCGGAAAAAGCGACACCCCGGTGGGCATCCATATCCAGGACGACCGGATCACGCTGGCGCCTGCCGGCCATCTGTGGGGGATGCCCACGGACTCACTCCACACGGCACTGGCTCCGGGCAAGGCGAGCCTGGCCTGTATCGGTCCGGCCGGAGAAAACGGGGTCCGGTTTGCGGCTGTCATCACGGACCGGTTTCATGCGGCCGGCCGCACCGGCTTGGGCTTGAACCTGGGCGCCAAAAAGGTCAAATACATCCAGGTGTCGGGCACCGGGTCCACCCGGGTGAAGTATCCGGAACCGCTCAAACAGGCCAGGGCCGACATTGTCCGCCTCACGGCGGCATCCCCGGCACTCATGGGACGGTTCGGACTCTCCCGCCTGGGCACGGGCGCCCTGTATGACCTGATGGACAACCGGTGCATGATGCCCACCCATAATTTCACGGCCACCCGGTTTGCCCCGGCCCGCGGTCTGAACGCCCATGCGTATGCCACCCGATATCATCCCAGACAGCACGGCTGCAAAGGGTGCCATATCCTGTGCAAGAAAATCGCCACGCAATCCGATCCCGGGGCACCCATGCCTGAATTTGAAGCCATGTCTCATTTCACGGCCCTGGTGGGGATCCAGGATATTCGCGTGGTGACCGCTGCCAACCAGCTGTGCAACCGGCTTGGCATGGATACCATTTCCGCGGCATCCACCCTGGCCTGTTTCAAAGAGATCACCGGCCGGACGGTACCCCCGGAATCCCTGATCGCCCTTCTGAAGGACATGGCCATGGACCGGGGGGACGGCCGGGACCTGAAACACGGGGCGGCCCGGTATGCCGCATCCATGGGACACCCTTCCGCCGCCATGACGGTCAAGGGCCTGGAACTGCCGGCCTATGATCCGCGGGGCGCATATGGCATGGCGTTAGGCTATGCCATGTCCACCCGGGGCGGGTGTCATCTGCGGGCCTATCCCATCTCCCATGAAATTTTGCGCAAACCCGTGGCCACGGACCGGTTCTCTTTTTCCGGTAAGGCCCGGATCATCAAAATCGCCGAGGATCTCAATGCTGCGGTGGATTCCCTGATCGCCTGCAAATTCACTTTTTTTGCCGCGGGTCTGGAAGAATATGCCAACGCTTTTTCCGCGATCACCGGAACCAGGATGACGGCCCGGGATCTGCAGGCCGTGGGTGAAAAAATTGTTTACAATGAACGCATCATCAACGGCCTGAACGGAATGGATGCCCGGCAGGACACCCTGCCGGACCGGTTTTTCGATTACCCCGGTACCGGGTGTGACCGATTTTTTGTGCCGCCCATCGACCGGGCCGCGTTTCAATCCGCCAAAACCGCGTATTATGCGGTGCGGGACCTGACCGAAGACGGGTTGCCCAGACAAGAAAAAGCCGTGCAGCTCGGAATTGACCGGCATGGATGACCTGCTCAAAAAATATGCGGACAAACTGGTACATGCCGGCCTGGCAGCGGAGAACGGACCCAACGCGCCATTGATCGGCGGACTGGACCGGGCCTTGACCTGGAACCGCCAGGCCCCTGAAATACCTGTTTTGACGGACATTTTTCAGCACCTGAACATCAATTCGCTGGTCTATGTAAGGCCCTGTCCGCCCCATGACCGGCTCATCGGTTTTCTGGCAGACCGGGCTTTGAAAACAACCGGGCGGATCACGCCCGGTGACTGTGAAACCCGGACGTTTCTGCATGACCTGCCTGTGGCGGATACGTTCGATACCCGCACCATCGTTCAACTGCTTTCCCGGAGAAAAACCGGGATCATCCGGGTCCGGGACCGCCACGAAGACTCTCTGGGACCCGCTGTCATCGCCCCGGGCACGGTCTCCCCGGAACAGGGGTTTGTTCACATCAGTTCCGTGTGTTTTGCCTGTTTTGTCAAATTTTTCTCAGATTACCTCTTTGCTTTGAAAACCGGGCAGGCCGATCCGGAAATGGATGCCGTGTTTCAGCAGATTCTGCCTTTTCTGAAAGATCCCGGGTCCGGTCCCTTTCACAGTGATACCCCTTCCCTGATGCCCGGCCCTTTTCCCCATGAAGCCGGGGTGATTGCCGCCATGTCTCAGGCCGGAAAAAAAGTGGTGACAAAACGACTGGTGGACTCCTGTTTCGGCAATGTTTCCTGTTGTCTGAACGATATTCTGTATATCAGCCAGACCGGGGCCGCCCTGGATGAACTGGAAGGGTGCATCGACCCGGTTCCCCTGGACGGCACCACGTCCGCCGGTATCACCGCGTCCAGCGAACTGTCCGCCCACATGGAGATCATCGCCCGCACCCGGTACCGGACCATTCTCCATGGTCATCCCCGGTTCAGCGTGATCCTGTCCATGGACTGCGACCCGGACCGGAAAGCCGCCTGTCCGTTCAATACCCGGTGCCACACCCACTGCCCGGAGTCCCGGTGTATCGGAAACATCCCCATCGTTCCGGGAGAGGTGGGCACGGGCCCCTTCGGGCTGTGCCATACCCTTCCTTTGGCCTGTGACACGTCCGACACCGTGATTGTCTATGGTCATGGCATTTTTGCCGCCGGTGAAACCGACTTTGTCCAGGCGTTTTCTCATATGGCCGCAGTTGAAAGTTTCTGTAAACGTCATTATCTTGAACAGGTGAAACAGATAACGCAACGCTGCAAAGGGAACGATCCATCATGATTGACCCCAGAAAAACATCCGGGCCCCTGACCTCAAAAACCACCCAGATCATTCTGGAATGTATCTCCGACGGGGTGTTCACCATTGATTACAACTGGGAGATCACCTCGTTCAACCGGGCGGCCGAAGAAATCACGGGTATTTGCCGGGAAGACGCCATCGGCCGGCACTGCTGGGACGTGTTCCGGTCCAATATGTGCGAGGCGGAATGCGCCTTGAAAAAAACCATGGAAGAAGGCAAGCCCTATGTGTCCACTTCCGCGTACATCATCGATTCCAGCCAGAAAAAAATCCCCATTTCCGTGTCCACTTCTCTGCTCATCGACAAGAACGGCGAAGTGCTGGGCGGCGTGGAGATCTTCAGGGATCATTCCCTGGTGGAAGAGCTGCGCAGGCAGCTGTCCGCCAGCTTTCATGTGGAAGACATTGTCAGCAACAGCAAAGCCATGAAAAAAATATTCACTATCCTGCCGCAGATATCCCAGTCCGATGCCACCGTGCTGATTGAGGGGGAAACCGGGACGGGCAAGGAACTGATGGCCCGGGCCATCCACAACATGGGGCCCAGAAAGGACCACCCGTTCATGGCCATCAACTGCGGGGCCCTGCCCGACACCCTGCTGGAATCCGAACTGTTCGGGTACAAAAAAGGGGCGTTTACCCATGCGGTCAAGGACAAGCCCGGCAAATTCGCCCTGGCCCGGGGCGGCACGGTGTTTCTGGATGAAATCGGGGACACCAGCCAGGCCTTTCAGGTCAGCCTTCTCCGGGTGCTGCAGGAACATGAGTTCACCCCATTGGGCGGCCTGGAAAAAGAACAGACCGATGTCCGGATTATCGCGGCCACCAACAGGGATCTGTCGGAACTGATGGAAACCGAACAGTTCCGGCAGGACCTGTATTACCGGGTCAATGTGGTCAAGCTGTTCCTTCCCCCTTTGCGCCAGCGGATGGAGGATGTGCCCCTGCTGGTGGAACGTTTCATCTCCAAGATGAATCTGCGCCAGGGCAAACTCATCCAGGGAATCGATCCGGCAGTGCTGGCATCTCTCATGTCCCACTCTTTTCCCGGAAACATCCGGGAACTGGAAAACATTATCGAACATGCCTTTGTTCTGTGTCAGGAAGGAACCATCTCCTGTGATCACCTGCCGGGGTTTCTGGCTCAGAAACAGGCATCAGGCCATGATCCCGTGGATGACCCGGTGAAAGCGGCCCAGATCAACCTGATATCCGATGCGCTTGCCAGAAACAATTACAACAGAAATGCCGCTGCCAAAGACCTGGGGATTCATAAAAGCACCTTGTTCCGGCGGATCAAAAAACTGGGAATCAAATTATAATTGCAACCCCTGCCGGGGAATAAGTCCTGTTTTTGCGACCCGGCTGATGGTTAACCCATGAAACCCCCCTCAAAAAAACAAAAACAACTCCGGACCATCCCGGCCGTTTTTTGCAAGGACCCCGGTTTCTGTAAATTCACAGGCATCAAGAACCGGTTCCGGCACACGCCTTGCATTGATCTTGTAACAGTCAAGAAACAGCACACCAACCCGGTACGTGGAGGCAATTTGTGAAACTGGCTGTTACTGTCTGGGGAAACCGGATATCTCCGGTGTTTGATGCCGCCAGCACATTGCTGGTCGCAGAAATCAAAAACAAGAAAATTGCCGGACTGTATTATACCGCTTTTGATCCGGAATCCCCGACCGATCTGATTCATACCCTGAAAAAAAACCATGTGGCCATCCTGGTGTGTGGTGCCATCTCAAAAACGCCTGCCAGCCTGATTCTGGATCAGCACATCCATCTCATTTCCTTTGTTACCGGCAATGTCCGGCAGTTTCTGGACAGTTTCGCCCTGAAACAGGCCGTGGAAAAAAAGTACCGAATGCCGGGATTCAAACAAACCCATATGAATGTGTGTTGACATTTCCCTGAAAAAATTATTACAACCTGAAACAGACACGTAGAACAACACCGGCAAATTGAGCTGTCTGCCGAACGATGGATACCCTGATGCCGCTGAATTTCAAGGAGATTTCCGACCATGCCACATGATGCCGGGACCGTGCTTTTCGCTTTTTCCCTCACGTTGATGGCCGGTCTGTCCACAGGCATCGGCAGTGCGCTGGCTTTTTTTGCCAAAACCACGAACACCCGCTTTTTGACTGCATCCCTGGGGTTTTCCGCCGGCGTCATGATTTATGTCTCTTTTGTGGAAATATTTGTCAAGGCCAGAGAATCCCTTGAGGCGGCACTGGGGCCTTTTCAGGGCTATCTCATGACCACCCTGGCCTTTTTCGGGGGCATCGTGTTGATTGCAGGGATCGATTTTCTGGTCCCGAATTTTGAGAATCCTCATGAAGTGCGGGATGTTGAAGATATTCCCGACCAGGACCTCACGATCAACAGGAAAAACCTGCATCGGATGGGCATGTTTTCCGCCCTGGCCATTGCCATCCACAACTTTCCCGAAGGCATTGCCACCTTTGTGGGCGCCCTGGCAGATCCGGCCCTGGGGGTGAGCATTGCCGTGGCCGTGGCCATCCATAATATTCCGGAAGGCATTGCCGTTTCCGTCCCTATTTTTTATGCCACGGGCAGCCGCAAAAAAGCGTTCAGCCTGTCTTTTCTGTCCGGCCTGGCCGAGCCGGCAGGGGCCGTGATCGGTTATTTTCTGATATTGCGTTATGTTACCGACACCTTGTTCGGTCTGATGTTTGCCGCAGTGGCCGGTATCATGGTATTCATATCTCTGGATGAACTGCTGCCCACAGCGGAAAAATATGGAGAACATCACATTGCCATGTACGGGGTTGTGGCCGGCATGGCCGTGATGGCAGCCAGCCTGGTATTGTTTGCTTGAATTTTTTTAGGAGCCATATGACCGACACCGCCGCACAAGCGCCGCTACTGGAAAAAATACAAACCCTTGAAAAACAGCTTGCCGAACAGGAATCGCTCTGGGAAAAAGACCGGATTGCCGCCGAATACCACCGCCGGTTTCTTCAATTCATTCCATACCCGGTACTGATACGTAACACCCAGGGCCGGATCACCTATGCCAATCCGGCATTCACCCAGACCTTCGGCTGGACCCAGGAAGAACTCAAGGGAACCCGGGGCAGACAATATATCCCGGCCCATCTGCAATCGGAACTTGGCAAAAAAATCAAGGCATTGCCGCCGAACCGAAATGTGCTCAAACTGACCACCAAGCGGTTGACCAAAACCGGACAGGTCCTGGATGTGACTCTCCGGGTAGGACTTGACCGGGACGAAGATTTTGCGCCGGCAGGAATGGTGATGGTGTTCCGGGATATCACAAAAGAAAAACGCATCGACCGGAACCAGGGGGCCATCAACCGGATCAGCCAGGCCCTGCCCCAGTATCCGGAGCTTCCCCGGCTGCTGGAATATATCAGCAAAGAGATCAAGGAACTGCTCGGAACCCAGGGGGCCAATGTCATGCTCCTGGACGAAAAAGGAGAGGAATTCCATGTCCTGAGCATTGCCCATGATGACCCCACCACCCGGGAACGGGTCAAAAAAACCCGGTTCCCCGTGGATGAACTGCTGTCCGGGCAGGTGGTCAAAAGCGGCAAACCGTTGATCATGAACTATTTTCCCGAAGAAAGCGAGGATACATTCAAAACCCGGGATGAAAAAATCGGATATCGTATCAAAAATGTCATGGTCGTGCCGTTGCACACCAACACCCGGACCATCGGGGTCATTTCCGCGGACAACAAGAAGGAAGGCACATTTGATCAAACCGATCTCAAAACCCTGGGCACCATTGCCGCCTCAGTGGCCCTGTCCATTGAAAACGCCCGGGTGTCCGAACAACTGAAAAAAGCCAACGCAGAACTCAAAAGCCTGAACGCTGCCAAAGACAAAATGATCAGCCACCTGTCCCATGAACTCAGGACCCCGGTGGCGGTGCTGCTCAGTTCCATCAAAGTGTTGTCAAAAAAGCTGACGGAACTGCCTGAAGACACCTGGCACCCCACTTTAGATCGTATGCAGCGGAATCTGAAACGGCTCATCGATATTGAAGATCAGGTGTACGATATCCTGGAGAAAAAATCGTTTCACCATACCCCGGTCTTCCACCTGATATTTGATGAATGCGCGGACATGCTCGAAGCGCTGATCGCTGAAGAGACCGGAGAAAGCGATGTGATTCAGAAAGTGAAAGACACCCTGGACCGAATTTATTCAACCCCGGAACAGGCGGCGGAAGAGATCCGCCTGGATCAGTTCGTGGATGGCCGGGTTCGGTCCCTGCGCCCGATGTTCGACCACCGGCATGTGAATCTGACAACGCAGCTGGCACCGGTGCCGCCCATCCGGATTCCCCTGGACCCGTTGCAGAAAGTGGTGGACGGCCTGATCCGCAATGCGGTTGAAAACACACCGGACGGCTGCGACATCCGGGTGCAGGTCCATGAAACCGGCCGCAAAGTGGAACTGGTGGTCCATGACCAGGGCATCGGTTTGACCGAGGATGCCCAGAAACGCATTTTCGAGGGGTTTTTCGCCACCCAGGAAACGTTGCAGTATTCCTCCAAGCAGCCCTTCGATTTCAACGCCGGTGGGAAAGGCGCGGACCTGCTTCGCATGAACATCTTTTCAGAACGCTACAACTTCAAGATCTCCATGGCCTCGAAACGGTGCAGCCATCTTCCGGATGCCTCGGATCGATGCGGGGGCAGCAAAGCGGATTGTGACAAAGACCCGGGCCCGGCTTGTGACGGCCATACCCGGGTATCTGTTATGTTTTCACTGCCCGCCGACCCATGAATGAAGATCCGCCCTTCACACCGTCTCATATTTTCTGCTCATGCTGACCAAAACAGGGTATACACAGGTCTTTGCCGGCAAACCGGCGGATCCGGGATTCCATGACTTTTTCCCCGCATTCCCGGCAAATGATGCTGTCAAGAATACGGGCCGGGCGTACGGGTGGGGTATCCACCGGTGAGACAAAAAACAGGTCATCCAGTTCGGCATCCATGATGGCCCGGGTCCGGGCGTCTCTTTCCGAAGACCCGTTGGCCGGCTCAAACGCCTGGATCGCGTCATCCTGAAACAGGGCACGGAATCCTTTCGACTTGTTCCGATCGAAAAATGTGAACCCGGCCTTGCCAAAATCCCTGTGGATCAAATTTCCTTTTCCAAAGGTGCATCCGGTCAAAAACTGGATCCCGTCCACGCCGCACATATCGGTCTCCACCACGCACACCATTTCCGTTTGCCCGCCGAAATCCAGTCGATGCAATGCCAGTTCCGCGGCCCGGATCCCGATGGCCAGACCGGGACAGGAATGCCCGTGAAATGCGATGGTCTCTTCTATCTTTTTTTTATCAATCGTGCAGGCCATTTCAGCTCTCCTTGTTATATGAAAGTTTTACGTTGTAAGTTGTAAGTTTTAGGCATAACATAACCAGCCATTTGTAAAAACTCATAATGATTTCCTTTCGGAAAGTCAACCCAAAGGAGCTGACATGCTGGCAGACCTGATAACAGATCGTCCAAAGATCCACACCCGGGATATCCGGATGACCACCTTCCCCCATGAAAACAGCCAGGTCATTGTGGCAGGGGAACTCATCGATACCCGGTATATCCAGATATTCGACATCACGGGCAAAGTCCTGGAACCCGGCACCATCCACCATATCCGCCTTTTCTGCCGGATCGCCCCGGACCCGTTGCGCATCCTGGAGGCCCAGGCGGACATGCCCGCCATCCCCATGACAGACTGCCGCTCCACCCTGGACCGGGTCCCGCTGCTGGAAGGACTGGAGATCAAACCCGGGTTCACCCGCCAGGTGTCGGAGATCATGGGCGGCACCCGGGGCTGCACCCATCTGGCCACCCTGACCAAAGCCATGGGCCAGGAGATCGTTCATGGCTGGCTCACGGAAAAACGCCGGGACCCCGCGCCTTTGCCGGACAATCTCGAAGATATCAAGGAAAAAGGATTTCTGGTGGATTCCTGCCGGATGTGGAAACAGGACGGCCCCAAGATTCAGGCCCTGAAAAAGGCTGTGTGTGCGCTCAAAAATAACAATGCCGGGGTATGATATTACTGCCGGATGGCCATGCGTTTTTCAAAAAACGAGATGGTGCGGGACAAAGAAAAGGTCAGGACAAAATACAGCAGGGTGATGGTGATCCAGATTTCAAAGGTCAGGAACGTGGCTGCCATCAGTTCCATGCCCTGGAAGGTGAGTTCCTGGACCGAGATGACCGAGACAATGGCGGAATCCTTGATGGTGGAGATGAACTGGCCGGCCAGGGGAAACGCGGTGCGGCGGAACGCCTGGGGCAGCACCACCAGCCGGAAGGTCTGGGCCTGGGACAGTCCCATGGACCAGGCGGCTTCCCACTGACCTTTTGAGATCCCATTGATGCCGCCCCTCACAATCTCGGAGATATAAGCCCCCTCATAAATGGCCAACGCGCAGGCAGCGGACACAAAGGCATTGATCTGCCCGGCCTCTGCCAGAAAAAACGCGACCCCCCGGGCCGCGGGATCCGGCAGGCGCCGGACCCATTGATCCAGCCCCAGGGCATCCAGAAACTGGGAGGAAACAAAATAATAAAACAGGATCACCAGGACCAGAGACGGGATATTTCTTATGATCTCCACATAAAATCGACTGAACATACGTCCAAAGATTCCGCCCTTTGCCCCCATGATGCCGGAGAAGGTCCCCAGAATAAACCCTAAAACCATGGACCAGATACTCAGCTTCAGGGTGGTGCCGAATCCCTTGAGCAGCATGTTGGCCGAAAAACGGCCGGTTTCCGGATCTCTGAACAGAAAATAACCGGGAATGGCCTGCCATTCCCACTGATACTCCAGGACCTGGGTCATGCGTACAAAAAAGAAAATGACCCCGGCAGCCACGGCCGAGAGAACGGCCAGGTCCACCAGGGTCAACCGTCTGGCAGGCTTATTTGACAAGATCTTCCCATTCTCTGGATTCAAACCAAAAGGCTTTTTTCTCCTTTAAAAAACCGCTGGCATGCATGTTGATGATCCAGTTGTTGAAATAGTTGAGGGCATCCGGGTCCCCTTTGCGAATGGCAAAGCCAATGGGCTCTTTGGTAAAATTCTCCTTGAGCGGCACAAACAGCTTGTCCGGATATTTCAGTGCATGAAACATCGGCATGGGCGCGGAAGATACCACCGCGTGGACCCGTCCCAGGTTCAGCTCCTGCAGGGCCTGACTTTCGTTTTCAAACAGGCGCAGGTTCGCATTGGGGAAAAACTTTCTGGCTGCCTGTTCCGCCGTGGTGCCCATGCGCACGGCAATATGGATGTTTTCGTTGTCAAAATCCTTCAACTCGGAAAAGCCGTCCGCTTTTTTTCGATGGGCCACCATGGACATGCCGGAATAGTCATACGGCGTGGTGAAGTTCACCTTGAGGTTCCGCTCCGGGGTAATGCCCATGCCGCCGATGATCACATCGAACTTGCCGGTCATCAACGCCGGAATGATGCCGGACCAGGCTGTGGGAACAAACTCCACCTCAATGCCCATGTCTCTGGCCAGCTGCCGGGCCACATCGATTTCAAATCCGATGAGTTTTCCGTGCTTGTCTTTCATGGCCCAGGGCACGAACGTGGACATCCCCACCCGGATCACCTTGTCTTTCTGGATCTTTTCGATAATGCTCTCTTTTGCCAGCTGATCCCCGAGTTCCCCGGCCGCAACCTGAGAAAACGGCAGTAACAGCATCAGGCTCACAATACAGACGATGGCAGATTTTTTCATCATTTCTCCTTTTTTTAAAGGTTATCGGTTACTGAACAAACTTTATCCGGTTTTCAATCCTCCGGACAATGAATGACAACGTGGCGGTCATGCTCAGATAGCATAATGCCACCATGAACCAGATCTCAAAAGTCAAAAATGTCTCGGACACAATTTTCTGCCCCTGCATGGTCAGATCATAAATGGAAATGGTGGAGACCAGGGCCGAATCCTTGATCAAAGACACGCTCTGACCGGCCAGCATGGGCAGGGTCTGTCGCAGCATCTGGGGAAGGATGACCTTCAGGTAGATCACGGAGACCGGCAGGCCGATGCTCTGGGCCGCCTCCCATTGTCCCTTCGGGATATTGACAATGCCCGACCGGATGATCTCCGAGGAATAGGCCCCTTCGAACAGGCTCAAAGCGATCACCGCCGAGGTGAACGCGGATAGATCCAGCACCGGAGAGATCACAAAATAGATCACAAAGATCTGGATCAGCAGCGGGGTGTTGCGGATGGTTTCCACGTAGCACCAGGCCACCCCCCGCAGAGACACATAAGGAGACAGCCTTGCAAAGGCCGACACCATGCCGATGATCAAAGACAGCACCAGGGAAATGCCGGAAATCTTGAGTGTGACCCACACCCCCTGCAGCAGAACCCCCGGCACGAACTGCCCCTGCTCAAAGGAAAAAAAATACTGGGCCACCCGGTACCACTGCCAGTTGTAGGACAGATTCCAGTATCCGGTCACCGCCACCAGGACCAGCACAACTGTAAAAACAGATGCCGCGATTATATGTTGTCTGTGTCTCATCATTCTTTGCTCCGGCAGAACTTTACAGCAAAAACAGTACCACAACCACAACAAATCCGCCACTTTTATTGCGGCACCCCTTGAACGGGTTCCGGTCTTGTGTTCTGGTGAACTTTTTATTACACTTTGGGTACATATAAAAAAAACCTTTGACATAGAAGGATACACTCCTTAGATATGCGCAGATTTCCAGATACCCTGGTGACGATCATAGAAAAAAGTGACCTGAATATCAACCAGATCAGCATGATATCCGGCATTTCCAACACCTATCTGACCAAACTGCTTCGGCACCGGATCAACCATCCGGGCAAGGACAAGATCGCCTCCGTGCTTCTGGCCCTGAACTTTACCATCACAGCCATCAATGATGTGCTGGCGGACTACGATTATCAGCCCCTGAACCGGCACGACATCCCGCAGATTCTGAAAAACAACCGGAACCGCCGGTTCGAAGGCCGGATTCTGCCCCATTTCGATTACATCTATTTTGAACTGGTCATGGCGGCCCTCGAGGCGTTAGGCGGAACCAAGATCATCATCAAGGAACGGCCCAGCGGCATTTTCATTCCCATGGATCTTTACATGATGAAAGAGTTTCCCATTGAATCCGATGACCAGGCCGCCCGGTTCTTCATGACCTTTACCCATGATGTGGTGGCGGAACGTAAAAAACTGTTTCTGGAAAACTGCCGCAAAGGGTACCGGTTTGAAACCTATATCTGCAAAGGGTGTCTGGAAGAAAGTTTGAAAAACAACATCAGCATCGAGTCGCAAAAATCCGACCCCCGAAAGGCGGAACTGTTTGCCAGATATTTTGCCAACGCGGTTTCCGCTTATCTGAAATTTCCGGAACAGCACCGGCACCGGGTGGTGAAACGGTGCACCTATTTTCAGTTCCTGATCCAGGATGCCGAAGGAGAAAACCCCAAAGTCAGTTTCACGGCGGACCGGCGCCATTATTTTCACAACGAATGGGAACAGCTCAATATCGAGGGGTTTTTGTCCAATGCACCGGGCATCACGGACCTGTTTTTCCAGGAAGTGGAAAAGTCCCGGATGGCGGCCCGGCAGACAGATGAGGCAAATACCCCCCGGGGATTTCATGAGTATATCCGGCACCTGTTTGTCTCCCACGGCATGGGCCCCGCCTTTGACCAGGCGTTGACCGAGCTGATGGACATCCCCGGACTGAGATTCCACTGAAGAAAAATTTCCCCCCGGAATCAAGTTTATTTTTTTTTTAAACTTTGTTGTATTTTTTTATTGACCCAATATCCGGTTGTATGGTAACTGAATTCCAAATATCAACCCCAGCAAAGGACTGCCGTGGAAAAACGCACACCAGAACCGGTTCTCTCCATTCACCACCTGGAGACCCATTTTTTTTCCAGAAAAGGCGCGGCCCGGGCCGTAGACGGGGTCTCTTTTGACCTGGCTGCCGGAAAGGTCCTGGGTATCGTGGGCGAATCCGGGTGCGGCAAAAGCGTGACGGCCCTGTCTGTCATGGGGCTGGTACCCACCCCGCCGGGCCGGGTGGTGGGCGGCCGCATTCTGTTTCACGGCAGCAACCTGCTGGACCTGGACATCAAAGCGCTGCGCAACATCCGCGGGGCCGGCATTGCCATGATTTTCCAGGAACCCATGACCTCGCTGAACCCCGTGTACACCATCGGCAACCAGATTGGGGAAATGTTCCGGCTCCACAAGGGGTTTGGCAGAAAACAGGCCCTGGAAGCCGCCATCGACATGCTGGACCGGGTCCAGATTCCTTCGCCCCACAAACGGGTCCATGAATATCCCCACCAGCTGTCCGGAGGTATGCGCCAGCGGGCCATGATCGCCATGGCCATGTCCTGTGATCCCGAAATCCTGATCGCGGACGAGCCCACCACGGCCCTGGATGTCACGGTCCAGGCCCAGATCCTGGACCTGATGCACAAGCTCCGGGAAGAATTTTCCACGGCCATCCAGCTCATCACCCATGATTTGGGCGTGATTGCCGAAATGGCGGACCAGGTGGTGGTGATGTACGCGGGCCAGGTGGTGGAGCAGGCCGACACCCGGGAGCTGTTTGCGCACACCCTGCACCCATATACTCAAGGCCTTCTGGCTTCCATTCCCGTGCTGGGCCGCCGCAGCCGGGGAGCGGATCAGGACCTGACTGAAATCAAAGGCATGATCCCCAGCCTGTATGACCTGCCGGCCGGATGCCGGTTCAGCAACCGGTGCCCGAAAGTCATGGACCGGTGTCGAACCCGGCTGCCCGGACTCACCGGCCTGGAAAACGGCCATCAGGTCCGGTGCTGGCTTTACAATGGAGACTGATATCATGACCGCCCCGCTGGCAGCCGTTAAAGATCTGAAAGTTCATTTTCCCATCAAAAAAGGGATTCTGGGCAGAACCGTGGGTCATGTGTATGCCGTGGACGGCATCAGCTTTGATATCATGCCCGGTGAAACCTTGGGCATTGTGGGGGAATCGGGCTGCGGCAAGACCACGGCCGGCATGGCCATGGTTGGACTCACGCCCGTCACCGCCGGCACCGTGCAGTGGAAAGGCACGGACATGGTATCCATGAACCGGTCCGCCCTGCGGGCTTTGTGCCGGGAAATGCAGCTGATTTTCCAGGATCCCTATTCCTCTTTGAACCCCCGGATGACAGTCCGGCAGATCCTGTCGGATCCCATGGATGTTCACGGTCTTTTCACGGGAAAACAGCGCCGGGAACGCATCGATTTTCTGCTGGATACCGTGGGACTGTCCCCGGGCCAGGCCGACCGCTACCCCCATGAATTTTCCGGGGGCCAGCGCCAGCGCATCGGTATCGCCCGGGCATTGGCTTTGGATCCTGCGCTGATCATCGGGGATGAACCGGTGTCGGCCCTGGATGTCTCCATCCAGGCCCAGATCATCAACCTGCTCAAACGGTTGAAACGGGAGTTCAACCTGTCGTTGATCATCATCTCCCATGACCTGGCCGTGGTGGAATATATCTGCGACCGGATCATTGTGATGTATCTGGGCAAAATCGTGGAAGCCGCGGATTACGAATCCCTGTACAAAGACCCGAAACACCCCTATACCCGGACCCTGTTGTCGGCCATTCCCGTGCCGGACCCGGCCCGGACCAGCCGCCGGATCATCCTGAAAGGGGATGTACCCAGCCCCATCGACCCGCCGGGCGGATGCCGGTTTCATACCCGGTGCCCGGACCGGATGGAGATCTGTGACAAACAGGAACCGGTCATGCAGCGGTTCAATAACCGGCATACCGCGGCCTGCCACCTGTATGCCGACACCGGAGCCCGGCCCGCCATGTCCCTGTCCGAAGCACAGACAACCGCCGGAAAACCGTTTAATGGAAACAAACCCGTTGAAATTCAACCCAAACCCGAAAAGGAGGATGTGAGATGAAACAAAAACTGATGACCTGCCTGGTGGCAGCGGCCCTGATGGTGCTGCCCAATCTGGCCCTGGCCAAATCAGACCTGGTGATCGCCGTGGATTCCCCGCCCAAGAGCATGAATCCCCACAGTTACAATTCCGATGCCAACCTGTCCTACATGGCCAATTTCTTTGACGGCCTGCTCCAGAGACCGGCGCCTGAAGGACGGCTGGCTCCGGCCCTGGCCACGGAATGGTCCAGAGTCGATGCCCTGACCTGGGAGTTCAAACTCAGAAAAGGGGTCACATTCCATAACGGCAATCCATTCACGGCCGAAGACGTGAAGTTCACATTCGAGCGCATGAAAGACCCGGAATTTTCAAAATTTCTCAACATTGCCAACTCCATCGCATCCATTGAGACCCCGGATGACTACACCGTGATTTTCAAAACCGAAAAACCGGTCCCCTGGTTTGCGGAAACCATGCACCAGAACTTCATCGTGGACAAGGAATCCTCCCTGGAAAGAGATTCAGGGGATTACAACACCCGGCCCATCGGCACGGGGGCCTATAAGTTCGTGGAGTGGGTCAAAGGGTCCTACATCCGGATGGAAGCCAACCCGGACTACTGGGAAGGGGCCCCGGATTTCAAGACCGTGGAGATCAAGCCCATCACCGAGGATGCCACCCGGTTTGCCGCCATCGCCACCCGCCAGGCCCATATCCTGAGCGGCGTGCCCGTGCCCATGATCGCGCAGATCAAAAAGAATCCCGCCATCGAGGTGGTGTCCCGCCCGGCCCGCCGGGCCATCTATATGGATATCGGCAACAAGCCCGGGACCCCGTTTGCGGATGTCCGGGTGAGAAAAGCCATTGCCATGGCCATCAACGAAGATGAAATCGTTGCCACGGTGATGCGGGGACAGGCCACCCCGGCGGCCCAGGTACCGGACACCGCCACCATCGGGTATGATGCATCCCTGGAACGGCTGCCCTATGATCCGGAACAGGCCAAAGCCCTGCTCAAAGAAGCCGGATATGACAACGGATTCGACATCACCATTGCCGGCCCCAACGACCGGTATGTCAATGACGGGCAGATCTGTGAAGCTGTTGCCAGATACCTGGCCCGCATCGGTCTCAACGTGACCCTGGATGTCAAACCCAAATCCATTTTCTTTGATGAACTGTCCTCCAACAAACACGATTTCTACCTGATCGGATGGATGGACGGCTCCTACGACTTCGGCCGGTCCGCCCAGCTGCTGCTGCACACCGTGGATCCGGACAAGGGCATGGGGGTGTACAACGGGGCCATGTACTCCGATCCTGAGCTCGACAAGATGATCGAAGCCTCCAGCGGCATCCTGGACAGGGAAGAAAGAAAGGCAGCCCTGCAGGCCATCAACAAAAAATCCATTGAAGACATGGCCTGGATCCCGCTGCATTATCAGCAGGATGTGTATGCCGTGTCCAAGGCGGCCGATCTCACGTTCACCCCGCGGCCCGACATGTGGATCGTGGCCAAGGAGATCACGCGGTAATCGTTTGGACGTCTATAACCCATAATCACAAAAAGGGGGGGACCTCCGGGCGTTTCCGGGGGCCGCCCCCTGAACCGGATCTGACGTGGGAAGATATATTTTTCAGCGCATATGCCAGGGCGTGGTGGTCCTTCTGGCCGTGTCCTTTATCTGTTTTCTGATTTTCAGGTTCACCGGAGACCCGGTCCTGATGCTGGCGGGCAAGTACGCCACCCAGCAGGAACGCGAACAGGTCCGGATCGCCTATGGCCTGGACCGCCCTTTTCATGTGCAGTATGTCAGTTTCCTGGGCAATGCCCTGCAGGGGAATTTCGGCAAATCCTACATCTCCCAGGTGGATGCCCTGGACACCATTCTGGAGCGGTTTCCCGCCACATTCGAACTGGCCCTCACCGCCATTTTCATATCCATGGCCGCCGGGGTCCTCCTGGGGGTGGTGGTGTCCATCCGGCCCCAGAGTGCCTTGTCCCGGGTGATCATGGCCGGGTCTCTGGGCGGTATTTCCATCCCCACCTTTCTGATGGGGATCCTGTGGGTCATGCTGTTTGCCGTGTACCTGGAATGGCTGCCCCCGTTCGGCCGGGGAGAGACCGTGCAGATCGGGGCGTGGCGCTCCGGGTTTCTGACCCTGGACGGTCTGAAGCACCTGATCATGCCGGCGCTGACCCTGTCCGGATACCAGCTGGCCGTGCTGCTGCGCCTCACCCGGGCCGGCATGCGGGAGGTGCTGTCCGAAGAATACATCAAGACGGCCTGGTCCAAGGGACTGGCCCCGTTCACGGTCATTGTCAAACATGCCCTGCGCAACGTGCTCATTCCCGTGGTCACCATTGCGGGATTGAGTTTCGGGGAACTGATCGCGTTTTCCATTGTCACGGAATCCATTTTCCAGTGGCCGGGCATGGGGAACCTGCTGCTGGTATCCATTTTTGAAAACGACCATCCCGTGATCGTCACCTATATCATGCTGGCCGCCTGTATCATTCTGGTCATCAACATACTGGTGGACCTGCTGTACGCCTGGCTCAACCCCAAAATTCAATACAGTTAGGGATGCCATGATCAAAAAAATGCTTCAATCCGACCTGGTTTTCAGTTTTGTCAGGGATATTTCCGCCATCACCGGGGCCGTGCTGCTGGTGATCTTTGTGGTCTGTGCCCTGTTCGCCCCCGTGCTGGCGCCCATGGATCCTTATGACCTGACCAGCGTGGAACTGGCCGATTCCCTGAAACCACCGGCCTGGATGGACATGGGGAGCATTTCATTTCCCCTGGGAACAGACGATCAGGGCCGGGGCATTTTATCCACCATAATGTTCGGGCTGCGCACCTCCTTGATGGTGGGATTTTCCGTGGTGGTGATCTCCAGTGTCGCAGGTATTTTTTTCGGCATGCTCGGGGGATATTACGGCGGGATTCTGGATGCTCTCATCATGCGGACCGCAGACACGGTGTTCGCTTTTTCCACCACGCTCCTGGCCATTCTTTTGCTGGGGATTTTCGAAAGCCGCAACATCTGGACCGTGGTGTTTGCCATCTGCATCGCCGGGTGGGTGAAGTATGCCCGCACCATCCGGGGATCCGTGCTGGAGGTCAAGGAAAACGCCTATGTGACGGCGGCAAAGGCCTCGGGCGCCAGGGATTTCCGGATTCTGTTCAAACATGTGCTGCCCAATGCCCTGCCCCCGATTTTCGTGCTCATGGCCGTGGACCTGGCCGTGGTGATCATGCTGGAAGCCACCTTGAGTTTTCTGGGGGTGGGCGTGCCGATCACGGAACCCTCCCTGGGCATGATGATCTCCATCGGCAAGAACTATATCTATGCCGGCATGTGGTGGATGGTGCTGTTTCCCGGCTTGACCCTGATCCTGCTGGTGGTGGCCATCAACCTGTTTTCCGACTGGCTCAGGGATGAAATGAATCCCAGGCTGGCGCTGCGGTCCTGATTTCAGGCACAGGTTTTCTGCGGCTTTTTTACCACGAAGAACACAAAGGTCACGAAGAAAAAAATGGAATTTACGGATATTGAGCGGTTTCTGGTGGATTTTACCTATGTTGTCAACACAGATTCCGCTTCCGGACACACGGACGGCATCCTGACCGTGGCCCGGTTTTTTGAAAACCGGTTTTTGCGACTGGGAATGGATTGTGAGATTCTGATGCCGGGGAACAAGGAGGTGCCCTGTCTCAAGGCGACCGTCGGCACCCCGCCCTATGACGTGATGTGTTTAGGCCACATGGACACGGTATTTCCCGAGGGGGAGGCTGCAAAACGGCCCTTTGCCGTACATGACAACCGTGCCTGGGGGCCGGGGGTCTGTGACATGAAAGGCGGGCTCCTGGTGGCGCTGCACGCGCTGGAAACGCTGAAACGTACCGGGGATCTTGACAATATGTCCATCTGTGTGCTGTTCAATGGGGATGAAGAGACCGGGTCCGACCAGTCTCAGCCCCTGATCCTGGAGACGGCTGAAAACTGCCGCCATGTCCTGGTATTCGAGCCCTGCCGGCCGGACTATCACCTGGTGAGCCAGCGAAAAGGCGGGGGATGGTTTCATATCGAGGTCACGGGTAAGCAAGCCCATGCCGGGGCCGACCCCCACAAGGGTGTCAACGCCGTGGTGGAACTGGCCCGCCTGGTGCCCTCGATCCAGGATCTCAATGACGAAAACACCGGCACCTCGGCCCATGTGACCGTGTTTCATGGTGGGGACAAAGTCAATATCATTCCTTCCCGGGCCACGGTCTCCGTGGATGTCCGGATTTTAGACCCCGGAGAAAAACAGCGGGTGGAATCCTTTTTTGCCGGTCTGCACCCAAAAAGACTGTGTAAAGACGCTCAGGTCCGGATCACCGGTGCCATTGACCGGCCGCCCATGGCCGAAACAGATCAAAGCCGGGCACTTCAGGAACTGATCATATCCCAGGCCGAACAACTGGGCATTGACATGAAAGCCATCACCACGGGGGGGTGTTCCGACGGCAATTTCACGGCCTCGGCAGGCGTTCCCACCATCGACGGGCTGGGCCTGGTGGGCGCCAACTCCCACCGTGCGGATGAATATATCGAGCTGGCCAGCATTCCGGTCATGGTCAGCCTGATCAGCCGGGTGTGCCGGAAACTGGCAGAGAAAAAATCTACAACTGCCGGATAGAATCCACGACAAACGGGATAGTCTGGGCGGCCACACTCTTTTTCTTCACCCAGATCCGGGCCATGGCCACTGATTCTCCGTCGATGTTGGTCATACTGGCCAGTTCCTCGGCAAACCCGATGTCTTTGATCTTGAACTCATAGTAAAACGTACCCGCAGTGAACGGGTCCACAATCAGGAGGATTCTTTCCGGGTCCCATGGATGCTTTCTCGGGGATCCGGAAAACGGCACATGATCTTTTCTGTCCATATCCCTGGACTTTTTGTAGGCCTGAATCTCAAACTTTTCTATGGTGTTCAGTGTCGTCACATTCATGACTCTTTCTCCTGTATAGACAAATCAAGAATATCCATCAATTCTGCTGTCTCATGCGTGAGACAATGTCCGCCACTTTTTCTCCCCCCGGCGTGGTGGCATCCGGATTGACTTTCACCAGTTCTTCCCAGGCGGTCATGGCACCGGGCAGGTCATTCAAGTCCGCCATGAGCACCACCCCTTTGTTGAACAGCGCGGTTTCAAATCCCGGAGAGGCTGCCACGGCCTGATCAAAGGCCTGGATCGCTTTTTCAGGTTCCCCGCTTCGGCGGTACATCACACCCATGTCCGTGAGCACGGCCGGATCTTCCGGCACCAGGGCCAATGATTTCCGATACGCCTGAATGGCCGGGTCCGGCTGATCCGCATCAAAATACACATGGCCCAGATTCGCCCAGGCACGGGCATCCTCAGGGTGCTGTTTCACAAATGCCTCCAGTTCCGCTATCCTGGCATTCACATCCGGTTCAGCCGCCCCGACGGTTTCGGAACGTGCCCCGGAATCGGCAGCCGGGCCGGAATGCGTGTTCATCCGGGTTTCGGGACCTTCTTTGGCCAGTTTAAAAGAGGTGTACGCAGCCCCGAGTATGAATCCGACTGTCACGGAAACCAGGATCGTAATGTAAAGCGTTTGACGCGAAAAACCACCGCTTCTATTTGTCTTGGTGTTTGTTCCCATATATTAAGGTTCTCCCATAAATCAGCCCGGACCCCCGGGCAGGTATAAACTCTACACAATTTACATCATCGCCGGCAATTGTCAAACAGCCTGAGACGTGTTTTTTCAACTATTTTTTCAAAAACCCGCCCCGGCATCCATTGTACTCTTGACATCCAGAATACAAAATTGATATCTACATATGCAAACTATAGTAACAAGGAGTCTGACATAATGGAAAAAGTGGCCGTTGTTGGGTGTGGCTCATACATGGATCAGGGATATGGATGCCCGGGAGAATGGCGCTGTCTCAAGGCGGCGGCCCTGGGAGAAGGCAACTTCGACGAACCTGCCGCCGTGGTGGCGTTTGTCAAATGTGAATGCCCCGGCCGGACCGTGGTACCGGCATTAGGCATGGCTGCCAAACTCTCGGAGATCAAGCCGGACAAGATCTACCTGAGTTCCTGTCTCGCGAATGCCAAACCCGGATGCCCCTATACCTCAGCACAGGATCTGGCAGCATTGATTCAGGAAAAGACCGGTACCCAGGTGGTTCTGGGCACCCATGAATACCATTGATAACAATTGGAAGTAAATGATAAACCCTATAAATCAATTGACCGGATGATTGATAAAGAAAGGAACGATTCATGGCAGAAGCGGTGATAAAACTGGGCAAAAAAAAGGCCCGAAGTTTGTTTATTGACAAGGTCAAGGAAATTCTGCCGGAAGGCGGAAACCTGAACGCCTGCCTGACCTGCGGCGCCTGTT
>JAABUD010000022.1 GCA_011389555.1 Desulfotignum sp.
GATCCTGCACCTGGC
This sequence comes from Desulfotignum sp., assembly GCA_011389555.1. Classification (GTDB taxonomy): domain Bacteria; phylum Desulfobacterota; class Desulfobacteria; order Desulfobacterales; family Desulfobacteraceae; genus Desulfotignum. The sequence goes on from JAABUD010000022.1 coordinate 16, forward strand.
CGGTGTGGACTGGACCTACGGCAGCAAAGGCTGGGCCGGTGAAAACTACTGTCTGTTCCTGGCTGATACCGATGGATGGAAGCATCTTACCAAAACCAGTGCGGACCAGGCCAACAAGCTGGGGTGTAAGACGTTTCTCAATACCGAGTGAGGGCACGTCACCTTCTCAGTCCGGGCCGGACTGAAAAAATTCAACCTGGAACACAACTTTGAAGTCAAAAATATTTACGAATACTATGCCAAATGGATCCGCGAAGGCAAACTCAAGGTCAACTCCGACTGGAACAAGGACCTGAAGATTAAATTCACGGTGCAGGATCCCTGCCAGATCGTTCGCAAGAGCTTTGGCGATCCCATTGCCGAAGACCTGCGGTTTGTGGTCAAATCCGTGGTGGGCGAAGAAAACTTCATCGACATGCAGCCCAACCGCTCCAACAACTACTGCTGCGGCGGCGGCGGCGGATTCCTGCAGTCCGGGTTCAAAGAAGAGCGACTGGCCTACGGCAAGATCAAGGATGATCAGATCAAAGCCACGGGAGCCGACTACTGCATTGCCGGATGCCATAACTGTCACGCCCAGATCCATGAACTGAGCGAACATTATGGCAGCAACTACCCGGTGGTGCACATGTGGACCCTGATCTGCCTGTCTCTGGGTATTTTAGGTCCCAATGAACGGGAATACCTGGGGGATGATTTAAAAGAAGTCAACGTATTTCACCCGGAATCCGCCATGTAACACCCTGTTTCATGTTTGAGTGAACAAAAAAAAGGGGCCGGCAGAGCATTTGACATCTGCCGGCCCTTTTTTTCAAAAATCATGATTGTTATTCAAACGCCGCTTTCTGCCCGGAAGTTGCGGCATTTTCCGGATCATGTCGCCCGGAGAATTCCCGGTCCCTGGCCCGCTCCCGGTCCACCACGAACTGGATGGATCTGGAGGTGGCCTCCCCCGGTCGCAGTCCCATCATCAGTTTCATTTCCGAAGGGGTTGAACCACACCGCTGCCTCATTTCTTCTGCATACCAATGAAAAAATGGTTCATAATATTCATCGGGGGGCCAGAAAATATTGATTCTAGATTCAGATTGCGGCTAGTCGTTGACTTAATCTGCCCAGTCTTTTACTATTGGGAATCATGATTGACACCAAACATTTTATAGAAATGTTGAAGGAACGTGGAATTCCCATGGAAATGGTTAATTTGGCCTTGGCTGTTCCGGATCAAACCGAAGAAATGGAGGATGGCACAAAACATTTCTTGAAACAGTTTGAAAATGAAGGGGGACGATGGCTGCGGGTTGTCGTCAATATGAAAAGCGACCCTCCGAAAAGAATCACTGCGTTTTTTGATAGACGACTAAGGAGAATACCAAATGAGAATACAGGTGGATAAAGAGGCGGATGCACTGTATTTCCGCCTTGACGAGAATGAAATTGTTGAATCAGAAGAAGTGCAGCCCGGCATTATTCTTGATTTTAACGAATCCAATCAGGTCGTTGGATTTGAGATCCTGAACGTTTCAAAAAGAACGTCACCCAAAGATCTATCTTCCATGCAGTTTGAGTCAGCCTAGTTTTCTGATTTTCTATTGGCTTGACCGGTTCCCGACTCAATCCATTTTTTCACCAGATTCACGAACTCATGAAAATCAGACAATCGTTTCTGAAAAATGCCGTAAACCAGTTCGTCATCGATTTTTTCGTACCGGTGGACCAGCATGTTTCTGAATGAAGCCATATTCTGAAATGTCAGCAGTTGTCCAGCCGGCATGACCCCTTTTTCGTGTAATATCAGAAACAGGTCCCGGTATCCAGCTGGCTCTCTCCAGGAATTGAACGACACCAAATGATTGGCAATGTCAAACATCTCCTCGATGGCCAGGTGAAGATATCTTTCAACAAACGCCCGGGTCCTGGCATCCTGAATATATTTTTTCCAGGTGATATCATCGGCTGTCTCAAGTTCTGAAATATAATTCAACAAATTGGATATTTTTCTGGAAATCAATTCTGTATCGACCATGTTACACCGCCAGTTTTTTGGACAGATACCGGGTGTCCAGGTATCGGCTTCGGGAGATGGTTTCCTGCCGGACCCGTTCCGCCGGATCCCGTTCAAAGATCAGACAGCCGTATTTCAAAATTTGATGCTGGAGCAGCACCCCGGCCTGATGAAAAATAACCAGATCCACATCCCGGCCCAGCAGATTGGACAATGCGGTTTCCATGGAGATTCTCTCAAACCCATCGATGTGGCCGGAGTACATGACAGCGATGTCCAGGTCACTGGCAGACGTCATCTTTCCGGTAGCGGCTGATCCAAAGAGGTACATGGCGGCAATGTCGAGATTCTCAGCAGCAAAAATCCCAACTTGGGCACGTAATACTGCTTTATCAATCTGTTTTGTCATGATTTCTCATATCCCATCACATGTACCCGTCATTTATGATACAACTCTATCCAAATTGCGCAATTACGTCAAGACGGATTCACACAGCCGCTTATTGCATCCTCTGCCTGAATTGCTCCCGCCACATCTGTCCATGAAACCATCTGAAACAATTATGTTTCAAAACCTGTCCAATGATACACCTGGATCCGCCATATTTGATTATCAAAGTATCGATCGCCGGTTCGCGGTTCCCGATTTCCCTTTTCAACCCCACTTGAAAACCGATGATATTTTGGATATGGTAGACCTGTTTTCATGATACTTGGCAAACCGTCATGACAGACTGGCACATGAATTGCTTTTTTCCAATCAAGCGTTTTGGCAATAAACATATATCTGGAGGAATCAATGGACCCGGTATTTTTATCCCGACTGCAGTTTGCCGCAGCCACCATGTTCCATTTCCTGTTCGTTCCCCTGACCCTGGGACTTTCCGTGCTCATTGCATACATGGAGACCCAATACGCCCGGACCGGGGATAAAATCTATCTGCGCATGACCAAATTCTGGGGCAAGCTGTTTTTGATCAATTTCGCCCTGGGCGTGGTCACGGGCATCACCCTGGAGTTTCAATTCGGTACCAACTGGTCGCGGTATTCCGCCTATGTGGGGGATATTTTCGGCTCTCTGCTGGCCATTGAAGCGTCGGTGGCGTTTTTTCTGGAATCCACCTTCATCGGCATCTGGATTTTCGGGTGGAAAAAACTGTCTGCCAAGGCCCATGCCGGGGTGATGTGGCTGGTGGCCCTGGCCGGGAACCTGTCGGCCGTGTGGATCCTGCTGGCCAACGGGTTCATGCAGAACCCGGTGGGATACGTGATCCGGGATGGCCGGGCCGAACTGGAGAGTTTCTTTGCCCTGATCACCAACAAGCATGGACTGCTGGAGATCATTCATGTCATTCCGGCATCCCTGCTGCTGGCCTCTTTTTTCATCATGGGGGTGTCTGCCTGGCACCTGCTGAGAAAACAGCACCTGCCCGTGTTTGAACGCTCGTTCCGCATCGGCCTGGTGGTGGGACTGGCCATGGCGCTTGTCACCGCCATTACCGGTGACATGCACGGGGTGAACGTCTCCAAAACCCAGCCCGCCAAGCTGGCGGCCATGGAGTCCCACTGGGAAACCCAGTCCCGGGCCCCGCTGGTCCTGTTTGCCATCCCGGATGAAAAAAATGACCGCAACCTCATTGAAATCGGTGCCATACCGGGAATCTTGAGTTTTCTGGGATTTCATGACTTCAATGCCACGGTTACCGGACTGCGGGACATACCCAGAGATGAACGCCCGCCGGTGCTGCCCACGTTTGTGGGGTTCCGGACCATGGTGGGTCTGGGCACCCTGTTCATCCTGCTCACGGCTTATGGATTGATCCGGCGCAACAAACTGCTGGAAAGCCCCACCTACCTGAAAATCATGCTGTTTGCCATTCCTTTGCCCTACATCGCCATGGAGATGGGCTGGATCGTTTCCGAAATCGGTCGCCAGCCATGGATCGTTTACGGACTGATGCGCACCGCCGAGGCTGCCTCGCCCATTACCACGGTCCAGGTGTTCACCTCGCTGACGGGGTTCATCCTGGTATACGGTCTTCTGGGGGCAGTGGGAGTTTACCTGATGGCCAAAACAGTCAAACAAGGCCCTGAAGCCGATAATTAGTCAGAAAAAGGAGCAAAACAATCATGGAACTGCAAGCGATCTGGTTTTTTCTGTGGGGTCTGTTATGGGCAATATTTTTCATGACCGACGGGTTTGATTTCGGCATCGGCACCATCTATCCGTTTGCCGGCAAGACCGACACGGACAAGCGGATGATGCTCAATGCCATGGGGCCGTTGTGGGACGGCAACGAGGTGTGGCTCATCACGGCCGGGGGGGTGACGTTTGCCGCGTTTCCCCTGGTGTACGCCACCATGTTTTCATCGTTGTACACACCGCTGATGCTGATCCTGTTCGCTTTGATTTTCAGAGGGGTGGCCCTGCATTTCCGGGGCAAGATCGACACCCCGGCCTGGAAAAAAGTGTGGGATTTTCTGATCTTCATCGGCAGTTTTGTCCCGGCCCTGCTGTTCGGCGTGGCGTTTGCCAATATCTTCCAGGGCATTCCGTTCGACGGCCAGGGACTTTATCACGGCAATACCCTGAAACTGCTCAATCCTTACGGCCTTTTGGGCGGGGCTCTGTTTGTGCTGCTGTTCATCGTGCATGGCGCCAACTGGATGGCCATAAAATCCACCGGGGACTTGCAGACCCGCATGGCCACCATTTCACAGAAAGCCTGGCTGGCCCTGGTGCCGGTGGCGGTGGTGTTTCTGCTGGCCAGTTATTTTGCCACGGATCTGTGGGCCAACTACTTCAAATATCCGGTACTGTTCATCGTCACCCTGGTGAATGTGGCCGCATTGCTGAGCATCCGGCATTTTGTGATGAAAAAAACGTATTTCAAAGCCTGGTTCGCATCGGCTGCCACCATTGTTTTGTGCACGTTTTTCGGTATCATCGGACTGTTTCCGGCCCTGTTTCCTTCCAGCCTGCACCCGGACTGGCACCTGACCGCATTC
>JAABUD010000034.1 GCA_011389555.1 Desulfotignum sp.
ATATGGATGGCGCCGGCGATTTCCTCGTTGGGTTGAAAAACAAATTTGACTGTACCATTCAGATATGATTTGTTTTCTCTCAGCACCCTGGCAGCCACCAGAAGCATGGCCATGTGTGCATCATGACCGCAGGCATGCATCACCCCGTCATTTCTGGATTTGTACGCCACCTTGCTGGTTTCCGTGATCGGCAGCGCATCCATGTCTGCCCGCAGCATCAGTACCGGTCCGGGTCTGCCGCTGTCAAGCATGGCCACCACCCCTGTTTGGGCCATCCGGATGGTTTCATATCCGAGATTCTGAAGAAAGTTTTCAATCTTGTTCGCGGTCTCAAACTCCTGGAATCCCAACTCCGGGTGCATGTGAAAATGCCGCCGGAGTTCTGTGATTTCATCGGTCAGTTCCCGGATGCGTTTTTTGACAGGGTCCATAAATCAGGTCGGCCTTTCTCTAAGCAATGACAAAAAGCTTGCGGTCAAACGTGGCAAAGGTTTCGGCACCGGTCCGGGTGACCCGGAAAGATTCCGAGCATTCAAATCCGAAATTGTCCATCCACATGCCCAATATCATGTGAAAGGTCATGCCCGGGGCCAAAACGGTCTTGTCTCCGGGCCGCAGGCTGGCGGTGTGCTCTCCCCAGTCCGGCGGATAGTTCAGACCCATGGAATACCCGATGCGCGATTCTTTTTCAAACCCTTTTTTTGCGATGTGTTCCCGCCACACCCGCTCCACATCTTCGCCGGTCATGCCGGGCCGGATGGTGTCCAGGGTCAGGTTCAACCCCTCCACGGTGATGTCTGCCAGATCCGACAGTTTCTGCGGCGGCCTGGCTCCCAGAAACGCGGTGCGGGCGATGGGGCAGTGGTATCGGTGCCGGCATCCGGCCAGTTCCAGGTTCACGGCCTGGTTGGCCTGGTAGGGATCATCCGTCCAGGTCAGGTGGGGGGCCGAGGTTTTTTCGCCCGTGGGCATCATGGGCACGATGGCCGGGTAATCTCCGCCGAATTCGGGGGTTCCCGCTGCCTGGGCCTGGAATACCGCTGCCACGGCATCACATTCTCTTTTGCCGGGCACCAGGTTTTCCAACGCCGTGGCCATCACCTTTTCCGCAATTTTCCCTGCCTGGCTCATCAGGGCGATTTCTGCGTCCGACTTGATGATGCGCACCCAGTTCACCAGCAGATTTGCGTCTGCCAGGGTGTCTTTGCCCAGGGTTTTTTTCAGTTCCGCATCACTTCGGGCTGTGTAGTAATAGGCATCCGTTTCCACGCCGATGGTTTTTTTGTCCCATCCTTTTTGTTTGATGAAGTCGGCCATAAAGTTCATGGGGTGTTTGACCGGAGACTGGACATAGTCATCCGGGTACCCGATCATGTTTTCTTTTTTGATAAACGCGGTATGCAAGGCCCCGTTGACATCCATGTTCCGGCCGATCCATACGGGTTCCTCCTGGTCGTCGATCACCAGGACGGCCTGGGGCACATAAAAGGACCAGCCGTCATATCCCGTGAGATAGTTCATGTTGGCCGGATCACACACCACCAGCAGTCCGATGCCCCGGTCTGCCATGGCGGCCTTGGTCCGTTGGATGCGGTCCAGGTATTCCGTGCGGGAAAACAGGGTCATTTTGTCACTCCTTTTTCGATGCGTTTCAATGCCTCTTCCAGATTTGCCGAACTAGTGGCAAAGGAAATTCGTACAAACCCTTCGCCGTTCTCCCCGAAAATGGATCCCGGTACCATGGCCACCTTGTGGTTTTCCACCATGTGCCGGGCAAATTCCCAGGAGGACATGCCGAATGAGGAGATGTTGGGAAACGCATAGAACGTGGATTCCGGTTTGATGCAGGAGATCCCCTGGATGCGGTTCAACCCGTCGACCACCAGATCTCTGCGTTTGGCATACCTCTCCACCATCTGTTTCACACAGTCCTGAGAGCCTTCAATGGCGGCGAGCGCCGCCCGCTGGGCCACACTGGTGACCCCGGATACCATGTGCTCCATGAGCTTTTCCATTTCGGCAACAATGGATTTATGGGCCGCCACATACCCCACCCGCCATCCGGTCATGGCATAGGATTTGGACAGGGTGTAGATGGAAACCGTCAGATCCTGCATGCCGTCCAGGCTGCCGATGGAGACATGCTCGTTGCCGTCGAACAGGATGTGCTCATACGGCTCGTCGGAAATGACCATGATACCATGTTTCTGGCAGATGGCGGCCACCTGTGCCAGGATATCCCTGTCAAAGATGGCGCCCGTGGGGTTGGACGGGGTGTTGAGGATCAACGCCTTGGTTTTCGGGGTGATGGCCTGTGCCACCTCTTCGGGATCGATCTTGAACCGGTTTTCTTCTCTGGCCGGGATGCGTACCGGGACCCCGCCGAACAGCCGGATCTGGGAGTAGTAATCATACCCCGGATCCACCACCAGCACCTCATCCCCTTGGTTCAGCAGATGGAGCATGATGTTGAAGATCCCCTGCATGGCACCCACGGAGATAAAGATTTCCGAGTCCGGGTCGGCCTGAATCCGGTTTTCTTTGGCCAGTTTTTTTGCCACCGCTTGTCTGAGATCGGCAAACCCGCTGGCCGGGGGGTACCGGGTAAATCCTTTGTCCAGGGCAATTTTGGCCGCATCCCGGATATGTTCCGGGGTGTCGAAATCCGGCTGGCCGATGCCTAAATTCACCACGCCGTCGATCTGGTCGGCCAGGGCGAACATGATGCGGATGCCCGACCATTCCACCCCCTGGTTTCTTGCTGCAAATAATTTTTCTATATCCATGATGGGTATCCTGCTATGGTTCAGGGTTTGGTTAAAACCAGATCTTTTGCGCCCTGGAGAGAGGTTTTCATCTCCGGAGCATGCCGTTCCATCAGTTCCATCACAATGGAGGCGATCTTTACTTTTTCCTTGATAAAACCGGCATGCCACTCTTCTGTCACCCAGGGCATGTAAATATCCCCCTCCGAGGTGCCGGGTTCGAATTTAAAATAGCACGGGGAAGCCACTTTGGCAATTTCCGGACATTCATATCCCCGAAAGTTGCCGCCGAATGAGTTCACGATAATGGTATAAATATCCAGCGGAATATTCACCGCCTTGCGGATGGAAGACAAAATGGGCAGGGATACATCGGAAATGGGGTTCAAGGAGTTGGCCCCCATGCTTTCAACGACCTTGGCACCGGCGGCCGAGCAGTATCCGCCGAACACGGAAAACTTGAATATGGTCTCCTTGGGAATCAGGCCCTGTTCCCGCATTTTGTTCAGCAGAAACAATACCCCTTCGTCATACACCAGAAATCCCCGGAACCCGGCCTCGATGTTGCGCATGATATCCGCAATGTGAAACGAGATGTTGTCGGAACCTCTCAGGCGGAACCCCTGCATCTGGCCCTCACTGGTCGTCATCTCCTTGGCGCCGGTATCCCAGCCCTTGCGGTGGCCCACGGTCATGATCACTTCAATCTGGGCGTCTTTTGCCATCTGGGCCATGTCTGTAAGTTCTGCAAAATCGCAGTAGGTGGAGCCGCCCACCGCGGCAATGGCCCGATGGATGACGATATTTCTGCGTTCCGCTTCCTTGATCATGGACTCCATGGTGGTGGCCCGTTCCACACCGGCGATTTCAATTCTGAAATTGGCCCCGTCGGCAAAGGCCTTGCCCGAAGCTGCCAGATCATACCCATCCCGTCCCGGGACTCCCTGTTTTTCCATGAAATCTCTGATCTTGTTCAATACGTCGCTCATTGGTATGGTCCTTTTATATGAAAGTTTTAAGTGTTAAGTGTTAAGTTTTACGTGTTACGTGTTACGTGAATGCCTGGCGGTTGAATGCGTATACTTTCATCATTTGTTGTGCCTGCCAGGGCATGGGGGTTATTTTAAAAGTGTTTTGAGTTTGTCCAGTTCGCCGTCTTTCATTTTATAGGTATGCTCGGGTGCCGGAAAGCTGCCATCCAGAACATCTTTGCGGTATGCGGAAAACGCCTGGATGGTTTTTTCCCCCAGGTTTTCATATTTTTTGACAAATTTGGGGGTAAATGCCTGGAACACCCCGGCCACATCCGCGGAGATCATGAGCTGGCCGTCGGCATCAATGCCGGCCCCGATGCTGTACACCGGAATGGTCAAGGTGTCTGTGATGATCCCGCACACTTCCGGGGGCACGGCTTCCACCAGCAGAGCGAACGCGCCGGCCTCCTGGATCGCTTTGGCATCGTCGATCAGTTCCCGGGCTGCCTCAGCGGTCCGGCCCTGGGCCTTGAATCCTCCCAGCTGGCCCGAACTCTGGGGGGTGAGCCCGATGTGGCCCATCACCAGCATGCCGCCGTCGGCAATGGCCTGGATCTGGGGACACACCCGTTTGCCGCCTTCCAGTTTGATGGCATCCACGCCGGCTTCCTTGTGGAACCGGCCGGCATTGCGCACCGCGTCCGGCACACTGACCTGGTAGGACAGAAACGGCATGTCGCCGATGATAAATGTGTTTGCAGCGCCCCGCCGCACGGCCTCACTGTGCACAATGCACTGGTCCATGGTCACCGGCACCGTGCCTTCATACCCATATACGCACATCCCTAACGAGTCCCCCACCAGGATCATGTCCATGCCCGCGGCCTGGGCAAAGGTGGCGGTCCAGTAATCATAGGCCGTGATCCACACGATTTTTTCGCCGGCTTCTTTTTTGGACTGAAGATCCCATCGGGTGAGTTTTTTCTGTGTCATTTCGCCTCCCCTGTTGATTATGCTGAGTTTGTCACAAATAGTGTGACTAATGTTTTTATTGCGTGACACCTATGTGATAAAAAAAATCCCTGACGTTTGTCAAGGATTTTTTACACATTGTTTGAAAAAAAAGGAAAAAGCGGGTCAGGTGCTGCCCATTTTATGGGACAGCTCGTCAGATACCTCGAGGATGTCGGTTTTCATGGTTTCCAGGGCCCGGTGTGTCAGGCGCATGGCCGGTCCGGAAATGCTGACGGCATAGGCGGGATAGTGGTTGTGGTCAAATATGGGGGCCGCAATGCAGCGCAGTCCGATGGTCATCTCTTCATCGTCTATGGCATAGCCGTTTTGGCGGACCCGGGACAGTTCCTGCAGGAACTCCTCTTTTTTTGTGATGGTGTTGGGGGCCAGGGGCCGGCGGTCCACGGTGTTCACATAGTGATCCAGTTCATGGTCCGGCAGAAACGCCAGAATCGATTTCCCCAGCCCGGTGCAGTAGGCCGGGGCTTTGTCTCCCAGGGCCGAGTCCATCCGGAGTACCTCCAGGCTGTCGATCTTTTCGATGTGGATGACTTCCTGGTTTTTGAACAGCCCCAGGTTGATGGTTTCCTTGTACAGTATGGACAGCCGGTGCATATGGGGTTTGGCCATGCGCCGGATCTCGAACCGGTCCGCCACCTGCTGGGCCAGCGTCATGATTTTCAATGTGGGCTGATATTTGTTGCCGGTGTTTTTTTCCACATACCCCAGGTCCTTGAGGGTGGAAATGAACCGGTGGCTGCCGGCCCGGTTGGTGTCCATGAGCCGGGCCGCCTCACTCACGCTCAACTCCCCGTGGGCCGCCAGAAGCTCCAGCATGTGGACACCTTTTTCAAGGGAGGCGATGTTGTAATATTTTTTTTCCGCCATGGGTTTTGTTTCCAACAATTGCAGGGTGTCAAAACAGTGTGTCACATATAGCAAGACGTGTGTTTCAATATGTGACATTCCATTATGGCAGGCCCGCGACGGATGTCAAGCAGAAACCGCTAGATGTCTGCCAGGGCCTGTTCCAGGTCAGAGATCAGGTCCCGCGGATCTTCGATGCCGGTGGAATAGCGGATCAGGCCTTCGGGGATTCCCATGGCGGCCCGTTCCTGTGCCGTGCATTCCACATGGCTGGTGGTGGCCGGTATGCCGACAATGGTTTCCACCGCGCCCAGGTTGGCGGCGGCATGGGCAAACCGGAGCCGGGGCAAAAACCGTTTGACCCCTTCCAGTGAATTCTCCCTTAATTCAAAACTGAGCATTCCCCCGAATCCGCGCATCTGCTGTCTGGCGATCTCATGGTTGTCGTGGGCTGCCAGGCCCGGATAATGGACCCGGCCCACGGCCGGATGGTCCGACAGGAACCGGGCGATTTCCAGGGCGCTGTCGTTCTGCCGGGTCACTCTCAGGTGCAGGGTTTTCATGCCTCTGAGCAGCAGATATGCCGCCATGGGATGCAGGGTGGCCCCGTTGATTTCCCGGAAATGGTAGATCGTTTTCACCAGATCCCTGCTTCCACAGATCACACCGCCCAGGGCATCGGCATGACCCCCCAGAAACTTGGTGGCGCTGTGAAGGACCAGGTCCGCCCCCAGCTGCAGCGGATTCTGGTTGATGGGCGTGGCAAAGGTGTTGTCCACCACGACAATGGACCCGGCCTTTTTGGCCGCGGTGATGAGTCGTTCCAGATCCAGGATTTTGATGGTGGGGTTGGTGGGGGTTTCCAGATACACCAGTTTGCAGCCTTTGGCGATTTCGGTTTCAATGGCTGCGTGATCCGTGGTGTCGCACAGGGTGACATCCACGTTGAACCGGGGCAGAAATTCGAAAAACAGCTTGCTGGTCCCGCCATAGGTGTCTTTGATGGAGACCACCCGGTCTCCGGCGGAAAGCAGACCGAACAGGGCGCTGCTGATAATGCCCATGCCCGTGGCGGCACTGGTGGCGGCCTCTCCTTTCTCGAGCCGCCGCACTTTTTCCTCGAACGCCTGAACCGTGGGGTTGGTGTTTCTGCCATAGATATGGCCGGATTTTTCTCCTTTTGCCACCTGCATCCATTCGTCCATATCCTGGTACCCGAAAGACACACTGTGGACCACCGGCACCTGGGTGGCACCCTGCATCCATGGCTTTTCTTCTCCGCCCCAGACGGTCTGGGTGCCGGTATGTATAAGATCGTTCATCGGTTCTCCTCAAGATCTTGATATATTGTTTTTTTATGAAAGAACCCTCTGTCAACCGGGCGGTCTTTCATGGGTTGTCATGGTGGTTTTGCCATGGCCGTTATGGCCTGCCGAAAAAGGCACCCGGGGTTATACTGTGTTTGCCGCGCAAAGTCCAGTATATCCGGATCCGTGATTCACTCTGCCGGTCGTCCTGCCCCCGTCTTTGACCGCAGCAGGCAGCCCGCCTTTCCGATCGGGCATTGAATCGGGAATTATACAATGGTATAGTGACCGCCGTTGATGAAGACCGTTCCCGGGGAGGGCAGAACAAGGATGAGTGACATGACCGAAGATCTCGTGATCGTTGCCGGCAGCAAGGCGTATGAACATATCAGAAAGAACGGGCTGTCCCCGGAGGATATCCGTCTGGTGCTCGGGGCGTCCGGCGCGGCCAAATGGCTGGTGCTGTATGGCCTGGACACGGCCATCTTTTCCACCTGGTTCAGGAACCGCAAAGAACCACTGCCTTTGTGGGGGACCTCCATCGGGGCCTGGAAATTTGCCGCAGCCGCCCGGAAAGATCCGGTCCGGGCCTTTGATGCCCTGAAACATGCCTATATCCATCAATATTATTCAGGGCGCGTGACCCCGGCCCGGGTGACCCGGGAATCGAAGCGGATCATGAAAGCGTTTCTTGATCCGACCCGGATGGACGAGATCCTGAATCATTCGTTTCTGCGAATTGCCATCGGAACGGTCCGGTGCCGGTATCTGCTGGCTTCCAGGCACCGGGGGCTCCAGGTGCTGGGTATCGCGGCCGGGGCGGTGTTGAACCGGATTTCCCGGCAGTTTCAGCGCCTGGTTCTGGAGCGGGTCGTGTTTCATCATTCCCGATTGGATCCGCAGACCGTGGATTTTTCCGGTTTTCCCACCCGGTTCGTGCCGCTGGGGTCCCATAATTTTCAATCCGCTCTGACCGCATCCGGTGCCATCCCCTATGTCATGGAAGGGGTGTCCAACATTGCGGGCGCGCCGGAAGGCATGTACAGAGACGGCGGCATTCTGGACTATCATCCCGCCGCCACCCTGTCATCACAGGAAAACGGACTGATCCTGTACCCCCATTTTTATCCCTGGATCATTCCGGGGTGGTTTGACAAAACCAATCTTGCCCGCCGGGTGACCGGACCGGTCACGGACCGGATGATTCTGGTGGCACCGTCTGACAAATTCGTGTCCCGCCTTCCCTTTGGCCGGATCCCGGACAGAAAGGATTTTATCCGTTTTAAAGGCAATGATGCGGCCCGGGTAAGGGCCTGGGAAAAAGCCGCCGACATGAGCCGGGGCCTGGGAGATCTTTTTCTGGAGGCTGCGCAGACCGGCCGCATTCAAAAGATGGTCCGGCCGCTGGCCGAGCTATCCGTGATCTGACAAGGCCGCCAGGATCGCCCGGCAGGCCATGTCCATGCCGCCGGATCTGGCCTGCACATAGCGTTGCGTGTTCTGCCGCCGATGATCAGGGTCCTGCGGATGTGTCAGAATCGTTCCCATGGCCCGGGCAGCAAAGCGCCAGTCAGGCGTTCTTTGTGCGAGTCCCGAGTCAAACACCTGGTGTCCCACCCACAAAAAATCATCCCAAAAGGGGCCTGTGACCACCGGGGCCCCTTGCAGCAGGGGTTCCAGAAAATTCTGTCCGCCCAGCGGCTTCAGGCTGCCGCCCATGAATACGGCATAAGCGGAATGGAAAACCTGGCGCATCTCACCGAAAAGGTCCCATAAAATGATGCCCGGACCCTCAGGAGGGGCGGACAGTCTGGAGCGCAGAAAAACCGGGATCCCGGTTTTTCTCAGCCGGCGTTTCCAGGATTCAACCCGGTGCATGTGCCGGGGAAACAGGGCGATCACTTGTTTTGGATGTTGATCGAAAAGAGAGTGAATCATTTTCAATGCCTGGCGTTCCTCCTGGCGCCGGATGGAGGCAAACACAGACACCGGCAGGGGGCAGGAAAAAATATCCGTCAACACGGACGACGGGGTTTCAGGTGTCCGGGAAGTCAGGGTTTCAAATTTCATGTTGGGCATCACCGTCACCCGGGCCGGATCGAACACCTGCTGAAATCGGTTTGCATCCATATCGGAAACCGCCAGGATGTGATGGGGAGAGATCCGGGTCCACAACGGTTTTGTCATTCGATAATGGCGGCTGCTTTTGGCTGACATCCGCCCGTTCACCACCAGGATCCGGGTCTGGTGCTGCCGGAGACAATGCAGCAGGGCCGGCCACAGTTCGGTTTCCAAAAGCACCATCACTTTGGGGCCCACCTTTTTGACCGCAGTCGCGGTCACAGCCGGACAGTCAAAGGGAAACCAGCCCAGAGACAAGGTGATTTGGGAATCAGGCGGGTTTTTTTTGAGTTCGTCGCCAAGGATGTCCATGCCCTGGTCCGTGGTGGTGGTCACCAGTATCCGCACCGGCTTTTTTGGAGACAACCGCTGAACCAGGCGGACCGCCAGAAGGGCTTCACCGGCGGATGCGGCCTGGATCCAGATATCGGCCGGTACCAGATACGCCCCTGCATCCATGCGCGGATCAAAAGAATGCGCGAGCCGGGGGTGGTGCCGCAAAAAAGGCAGGGCAGCGGCCCAGAGCAGGTTGTAAAATCCCATGAAATTGGTTATAAAGGCAGACTTTTTCATGAGAACGCATGATCTCATGTTTTAAACAGATTGACAATAGGGCGACAACCAAAGATAACAGGTGTATGGATAAGACACTAATCGATTTGCCTCGATCACGCCGCAGAAAAATTGTGGACCTGGTATTGCAGTACCGGCTCCAGCTGATCATTGCATCGCTGTGCATGATCGTGGTGGCGGCCGCCAACGGGGCCATGGCCTTTATGGTCAAACCGGTGATCGATGACATTTTTGTGGCAAAGAACCGGGACATGCTCATGCTGATTCCGGCCCTGGCCGTGCTGGTGTTTCTGCTCAAAGGAGCGGGCACGTTCGGATCGGAATACCTGATGAACTTCATTGGTGAGCGCATTATCCGGTATTTCAGGGAAGCGCTGTACGACCGCATCACGGATCTGCCCCTGGCCTTTATCCACAAAGAAAAAACAGGCGCACTGATGTCCCGGATCACCAATGACGTGAACATTGTCAAGGGCATGGTGTCCACGGCCGTGGTCAATATTTTCCGGGATTTTTTCTCGGTGATCGCGTTTTTGTTCGTGATTTTTTACCGGGACTGGCAGCTGGCCTTAGGGGCGTTCATTGTCCTGCCCCTGGCATTTTATCCGATATTGATTTTCGGTCGCCGGGTCCGGCGGTTTTCCACCGGAACCCAGGAAACCATGGCAGAGTTGAACTCGTTTCTGCACGAAACCTTTACCGGCAGTAAAATCATCAAGATTTTCAATCTCCAGAATTTTGAGAAACAGCGGTTCAAGAAAAAGGCCCGGCATCTGTTTGAACTGGAGATGAAAAAAGTGATTGCCAAAGCCCTTTCCTCACCGGTCATGGAGTTTTTAGGGGGCTTAGGCATTGCCTTTATCATCTGGTTCGGCGGGATGCGGGTGATCAACGGCACCTCCACGCCGGGCATCTTTTTTTCTTTTTTAACGGCCGTCATGATGCTGTATGATCCGGTGAAAAAAATTTCCAAGCTCAACAATACCATCCAGGAAGGGGTGGCGGCCGCATCCCGGATCTTCGATGTGCTGGAAGAAGACCAGACCATCGAGGAAGCACCGGCGCCCCGAATGCTTTCCGGCCGGGCCCTGGCCGTGACGTTTGAAAATGTGAGTTTCTGTTATGGGCCCGATGAAAGCCCGGCACTGGAACGGATCGATCTGACGGCCGCGCCGGGGGAGGTCCTGGCACTGGTGGGCATGAGCGGCGGCGGTAAAACCAGTCTGGTGAACCTGATACCCCGGCTGTATGATGTGACTGAAGGCAAAGTGACGGTGGGCGGCATCGATGTTCGGGACCTGTCCATTCACTCTTTGAGGGATCATATTTCCATTGTGACCCAGGAGCCGATTCTGTTCAATGAAACCGTGAAAGACAATATCCGGTATGGCCGCATGAATGCCACGGATCCGGAGATTGAAGCCGCGGCCAAGGCGGCCTATGCCCATGACTTTATCACCGGGTTCCCCAAAGGGTATGACACCCTGATCGGAGAACTGGGGTCCCGGTTGTCCGGCGGAGAGAAACAGCGCATCTGTATTGCCAGGGCCCTGCTCAAGGATGCGCCGGTGCTGATTCTGGATGAGGCCACATCGGCTTTGGATTCCCAGGCGGAACAGGTGGTGCAGAAAGCGCTGGAAAACCTGATGAAAGGCCGGACTTCCTTTGTCATCGCCCACCGGCTGTCCACCATCGATTATGCGTCCCGGATCGTACTGCTCAAAAACGGCACCATTGTGGAACAGGGCACCCGGGATCAGCTCATGGCCCGTAAAGGAGAATTCTATAACCTGGTCGTGCTGCAGAGGGTCTCGGGAAAGAAAAACGACATCCTGGAAATTGACAGGTCGGTTCGAACCGTGCCCGGTCACCGACAGGATACACAAACCAGTGAATCATAAGGAGTAAAACATGGGTATTTCCAAGGAACTGCTGGACATTCTGGTGTGCCCCAAGTGCAAAAACCAGATTCGGCTGACGGACAAACAAGACGGGTTGATCTGTGATCAATGCCGCCTGTTGTATGAGATCAAAGAGGATATCCCCATCATGCTGGTGGAAGAGGCCAGACCGGTAACCCCATGAGTGTGCCAGCGCCTCCGGATCCGGCCAAGCTGGTGATGTCGGTGTTCATGAAGGAGAAACCGCTGTTTGAAACGGTTTTCCCGCTGCTGGAAACCATCGGCGGTCCCGTGGACCTGGTGTCCCGGTGGCTGGATTTTGATTTTACAAACTATTACCATCAGGAGATGGGACACCCTCTTTTCCGGCGGATGCTGGCGTTCACCCCCCTGGTGAACCAGGCGGACCTGTCAAAAATCAAGCAGGCCACCAATGCAGTGGAACAACAGTTTGTCAAAGATCAGCAGCGCCGGATCAATATCGATCCCGGATATCTCTTGCCCTCCCGGTTTGTTCTGGCCACGGGCAAGGATTATGCCCACCGGATTTATATCGGGGATCACCTGTACGCGGATCTGACCCTGATGTATATTCGCAAACAGTTTGTGCCTTTGGACTGGACCTATCCGGATTACCGGTCCGAAGAGATTGTCCGGTTTCTGGAACAGGTCCGGGACAAATATCTGCTGGATGTAAAAGCCGTAAAAAGGAGTCAGTCATGATCAAAAGCATGACCGCGTTTGCCAGGGCGGTCCATACAAAGGAAACGATCACGGCAGAGGCCGTGATCCGGTCCTATAATTCCCGGCACCTGGATTTTGCCGTGTACCTGCCCGATACCTGCCAGGGACAAGAAGAGGAGATCAAAAAGATCGTCACCCGGTATCACCACCGGGGCCGGATGGAAATCCGGGTCACGGTGCAGGATGAAGGGTCGCAGGAAAGCGGGTTTGATGTGGATGAAGCAAAGGCCGTGGCCTATTTCAAAGCGTTGAAGCAGGTTACCGAGCGTCTGGGACTTTCCCGGGAACCGGAACTGGCGGATGTGCTGTCTGCCAGAAATATCATTGTCCCGGCCGTGGAAAATCCGGATCAGGCCCTGTTGACACAAGTGGTGTCTGAAGCCGTGGATCTCGCGGCCCGGGACCTGGACCGGATGCGCCGGGCCGAAGGAGAAAACCTGTACCGGGATCTGATGGCCCGGATCACTGCGATCGAAGATCAGATGGATCTGTTACAGACCCGGGCCGGTGACATTCCGGTGCTGTACAAAAAACGCCTGGAAGAACGGCTGGCAAGACTGACCGCAGACCAGGGGGAGATCGATCCGGTCCGACTGGCCCAGGAAGTGGCAATACTGGCGGACAAAAGTGACGTGTCCGAGGAAATTGTCCGGATTTCAAGCCATATCCAGCAGTTTCGAAAAACAATGAATGCGGATCGCTCCCGGGGCCAGAACCTGAATTTTCTGATCCAGGAATTCAACCGGGAGTTCAATACCATCGGGTCCAAGGCCGGCCAGGCCGCGTTGTCTCACATGGTGGTGGATCTGAAGTCGAAACTGGAAAAAATCCGGGAACAGGTACAAAATATTGAATGATCTAAAAAAAAGCCTGTAGCGGCGGAAGGCACAGAAATGAGTATGGAACAGATGCTGTTGAACATCGGTTTCGGCAATACCGTGGTGGCGGACCGGGTGGTGGCGATTCTCACCCCCAATTCCAGCCCCATGAAACGCCTCAAGGATGAAGCCAGAGATGAACGAAGACTCATCGATGCCACCCATGGCAGAAAAACCCGGGCCATTATTGTCACGGACTGCAATCATGTGATTTTATCCTCCGTGCATCCCGATACCATATCGGCCCGGTTTGCGGCCCTGGTCCGGAATCCGGGAGAGGTCCAGGAAGACTGACATGAAAAAAAACGCACGGTTGTTTGTGATTTCCGCGCCCTCCGGGGCCGGGAAAACCACGCTGATCAAACAGGTCATGGCCCGGTTTCCCGGGGTGTCTTATTCGGTGTCTCACACCACGCGCCCGCCCAGGCCCGGAGAAATCGACGGCAAAGATTATTTTTTTGTCACGGAAACGACCTTCAAGCAGATGATCGATGCGGGAGAATGGCTGGAATGGGCCCGGGTCCATGCGCATTATTACGGCACCGCCCGGTCTTTTGTTCAAAAACAGCTGGAAGCAGGAAATAATCTGCTTCTGGATATCGATGTCCAGGGGGCCCGGCAGATCATGGCCTCCGGACTGGACCCGGTCACGGTTTTCATTCTTCCCCCTTCGGTTGAGGTGCTGCGCCAAAGACTGGCAACCCGGGGCACGGACAGTGCCCAAACCATTGCGTTACGTCTGGAAAACGCAAAAAAGGAAATCACCTGGAAAGACCGATACCGATATGTGGTGGTCAACGATGACCTGGCAGCCGCAACCGAACACCTGTGTGCCATTTTTGAACAAGAGATGATATCTGGGGAAAGAAAAATGGACTCCAGTGATGTCTGAGCCGAACATGGAGCTCCTTTTCGGATTTCACAGCGTGGTTGAAGCCCTGAAAGCCGGGCGCCGCCGGTTCGAGGGAGTATACGTCTCCCGGGGGCTGTCGGGACGGCGGAAAGACACAGTGGTATCTGCGGCAGAAACCGCCGGTATTCCCGTGTCCCTGACCGATACCCGGCAGCTGGATGCGCTTGCCCGGGGCGGGGTTCACCAGGGTATTGCGGCCCGGGCCACCTTGTTTCCGGTATCCCGTGAACCGGATCTCATCGCCCGGATTGTGCAAAGACAGACGTTTTTTCATGCCCTGATTCTGGATCAGATCGAAGACCCCCAGAATCTGGGGGCCCTGATCCGCACGGCCCTGTGCACGGGGATCGATTATATCGTGATTCCCAAAGACCGGTCCGCGCTGCCCGGCCCCGGGGTTTCCCGGGCTTCGGCCGGTGCCATGGAGCATGCATCGATTTTTGTGGTCACCAATACGGCGGCCACCATCCGGACCCTTAAAACACACAACGCCTGGGTGGCCGGCCTGGATGCCGGAGGCGACACCCTGCTGCACCAGGCGGATCTGACGGGAAACCGGGTCCTGGTGGTGGGCGGGGAACACAAAGGCGTTCGTCCGGGCGTGCTCAAAGTATGCGATTTTGTCATTTCCATTCCCATCAAAAGTCCGGTCACCTCTTTGAATGCATCAGTAGCCGGCGCCATGGCCATGTACGAGGCCCTGCGCCAGAAAATTGTCAATCAAAAATAAGGAACGCGTCAAATTATCATGCAGCAACGGATTTCAATTACTGTAAACGGAACATGGCAGGTGCCGGATTATCCGGAAGTGGCCTGTATCGAAGGCGACGGCATTGGATCCGACATCTGGCCCAATGCCCGAAACGTGCTGGATGCGGCCGTCAATGCCGTATTCAAAGATGACAAAAAAATTGACTGGGTCCCGGTGCCGGCCGGTGCAGCCAGTTTCAAACAAACCGGACACTGGCTCCCGGATCAGACGCTTGAAACCATCCGGAATTTGAAAGTCGCCATCAAAGGCCCTTTGGCCACGCCCGTGGGAAAAGGCATCCGAAGCCTGAACGTCCGGTTGCGAAAAGAACTGGACCTGTATGCCTGTATCCGGCCGGTCACGTATTATCCCCCCGTGCCCAGTCCCGTGAAACACCCGGAAAAAGTGGATATGGTGGTGTTTCGGGAAAACACGGAAGATGTGTATGCCGGCATGGAATGGGAAGCCGGGTCCCCGGAGTGCCGGCAGCTGATGAACATGCTGAAAACCCGTTTGCACTGCAACCTGCCGGAATCAAGCGCTTTGGGGCTCAAGCCCATGTCCCCGGAAAACACCCGGCGCCTGGTGAAAAAAGCGTGTGAATATGCATTGGAGAACCACCGCCAAAGTGTGACCCTGATGCACAAGGGCAATATCATGAAATTCACGGAAGGCGGGTTTCGCAAATGGGGATATGAAGCGGCTGTTGACTGTTTCGGGGACCGGATGATCACCGAGGATGTGCTGTACACCAGATATGAAGGGATTGTGCCGGACGGGCATGTGGTGGTCCGAGACCGGATCGCGGACATGGTGTTTGCCGATGTGTTGCTCCGGCCCGAACAGTATGATATCATTGCCTGTCCCAACCTGAACGGAGATTATATTTCCGATGCCCTGGCCGCCCAGGTGGGCGGTCTGGGGATGGCCCCGGGTGCCAATGTCGGTGACACCTGCGCCGTGTTCGAGGCCACCCACGGCACAGCCCCGGACATTGCCGGCAAAGATGTGGCCAACCCCTGTTCCCTGATGCTGTCCGGGGCCATGATGCTGGATCATCTGGGGTGGCACGCGGCCGGAGATGCCGTGCGCCGGGCCGTGGGCCGGGCCCTGGCAGGGGGACAGGTCACATCGGATCTGGCAGATCAGATCCCGGGGGCAAAGGCGGTATCATGTTCCGGATTTTCACAGATCGTCATGGAAAACCTGTTTGTGACGGCCTGAAAAAAACCGTTCACATAGTTGAGGCACTGGTGTTTCCGGACATGTGCCTCAACTGCCGGGCATTGCTGCCCGTTTCTCTGGGACCCGGTTTTTCAGATCAGACCTTTTTCTGTGGGGCCTGTCGCGCCAGAGGACTTCCCACATTCGATCCCCCTTATTGCCGGATGTGCGGCCATCTGTTTGACACGGGTGACACCCATGTTTGTGAAACCTGCCTCACAGACCCACCCGTGGTTCACCGGGTCCGGGCGGCCCTGGCCTACCAGGGACTGGTGCCCGAGATCGTTCCCCTGTTCAAATACCACGCCCGGCTGTCGTTGACCCGGTTTTTCGATTCCCTGATGTTCAATGCGCTTGATCGACATTTCAGGGACACGGAAATCCACTGGATTGTGCCCGTGCCCCTGCACCCGAAAAAACTGCGGCAAAGAGGGTTCAACCAGTCGTTTCTGCTGGTGCGCCGGCTTTGTGACACATATGAGCGGCACTTTGGCGGGCGTCCGGGGTGGCAGGTGGATGCCTCGGTATTGAAACGGGTCCGGTACACCCATTCTCAAACCGGGCTGGACATTGCCTCCCGGAAAAACAATTTAAAGAACGCGTTTCAGGTCCCGGATCCGGCCCGGGTGAAAGATGCCGGCATCTTACTGGTGGATGATGTGTACACCACCGGGGCCACATGTAACGAAGCGGCCCGGGCTCTGCTGGACGCCGGCGCGGCCCGGGTGGATGTCCTGGTCCTGGCCCGGGCCTGATCCAGACGGATAAATTTATTCCAGAGAAGGCATCGACCCCGGGCAGATGGGCATCCCCCAGGACCGGATTGCAAAGAGAGTAGGCCCGGCTCGGACATCATTCCAATACCATTTGCCGAAAATGGCAGCGTTGCCAAATTCGGCAAATGCTGATTTACGCGTGACCTCCAGGTTATCCCGGGGCTTCACTGTTGCCCAGGTGGCTGAAAAGCAAGGCTGGACCGATCCCATGGCCGGGAGCGGCGTGACCCCGCACACGTGCCTTGCCATGGGCCGCAGGTGCCGGGCCTTTGACATGAAGGCCGGTCGGATACCCGCCCGGAAATCGATGACATCCAGATCAGTTCAACAACTTGTTGGCACCCAGTACAATAGGTGATTGATTTTATTGTTTTTCAATTATATTATTACATTCTGGCAGTAAAACATGCTATGAGGGGTTTGAAAAATGGAAAGCAAGGTAACCACTCGAGAAAACTTGATTCAACGTATCCTGGAGCAACCAGAGAAGCTTTCATCCCTCTAATCTGTATTTGCGGGATTGTGTGCAGTCAAAACGGAAACCAACCTTGAACGGGTCGCCATAGACATAAACCACAAAATAAATGAAACACAGGAGGTTGTATGGAAGTTGATAAAGTGATGGATGGGCTGGCAAAAGAGTTGGCTGTGGCAGTGAAGGCCATGGCAAAAACAAAGAATGTAAATGATAAAGAAGCGTACAGCCGGATTGTAAAGAATCTGAGTGAATCATTGGGCGTGTTTCTGGATCTGGCAAACGACATGATGCTGTATGATGACGATGATGATGATTATGAAGACGAAGATGATGAATTTCTGAAAAAGGGTGACATTCCTTTTTAATCCGTGTACCTGCGGATAATGCTTGACTTGTGCGCGTGTTTCTCATAAACAGTACAAAAAACGAAACACAGGAGGAACGATGCACACATTTTCTTCGGCATTGCCGTCAGACGATTTTAAAATCCGGTGTCCCCGGCTGGGGCATGAGGTTCCTTTCACATATTGCCGGGCCGAGAATGCCGGGATTCCCTGTTTTAAAGCACTGGATTGCTGGCATGATCATTTTGATGTGGTCACCTGTTTTACACAGACCCTGTCAAAAGACGAATTTGCCGCGGCGTTCATGCATCAGGGCCGGCCCAAAATCCAGACCCTGATGGACCTGATAACACAGGCCCAGACCCGTGTTTCGGAAAAAAGCACCGGATCGGATAACGGGCGGGCCTGATGTTTTTGAAACAAGTGGCCATTCAAAGCGGGACGTTTCCGGATACGGACGTATATCCATTCTGTCTTTCGATACTGAATCAGACGGAAACACTGGCATGCAATCAGGGCATCACCCTGTTTTCCGGAGAGAACGGCACGGGCAAATCCACATTGCTCAAGGCCCTTGCCATCCGTTGCGGCATTCATATCTGGGAGCCGGAATTTCAGCTCCGGTGTGAAACCAATCCCCATGAAAAAAAGCTTCACCGTCATCTGTCGGTCACCTGGACTCAGGGACCGGTACCGGGGTCTTATTTCGGATCCCAGAATTTTTCGCATTTTGCCAGAAAACTGGAGGAATGGGCCCTCACGGACCGGCCCATGCTGGATTATTTCGGGGGAAAGTCGTTGATCACCCAGTCCCACGGCCAGTCGCTGATGTCCTATTTTTCCAGCCGGTATCAGCGCAAGGGGCTGTATTTTCTGGATGAGCCCGAAACGGCCCTGTCGCCAAGATCCCAGGTGGCACTGCTCAATCTGATCCTCCGTGAGAGCGGCAAGGGACATGCCCAGTTTGTGATCGCGACCCATTCACCCATTCTTCTGGCCTGTCCGGATGCGGTGATCTATAATTTCGACGGGCCGAAAATCGAGGCTATTTTGTATGAAGACACGGATTATTATCGCCTTTACAAGGCGTTTATGACCGACCCGTCTTCCTTTATCAAAAGATGAAATCAACCGGTTTTTTGAGAAAAAACAGATATAACCGCCGTCATAAATTGTTAATTTTGTCATCAAAGGAGATCCCATGAAAACGCAGAAATTTTTATTGAATGAACAGGAAATGCCCCGGCAGTGGTACAACATCATGGCAGACCTGCCCACGCCCATGGAACCGCCCCTGCATCCGGGCACGGGTCAGCCCTGCGGGCCGGAAGATCTGGCTCCGATTTTTCCCATGAATCTCATCGAGCAGGAAGTGAGCACCCAGCGGTGGATCGATATTCCCGAAGAGATCCTGGACAAATATGCCATCTGGCGGCCATCTCCTTTGTACCGGGCCAGAAATCTGGAAAAAGCCCTGGACACCCCGGCCCGGATTTATTTCAAGAACGAAGGGGTGAGCCCGGCCGGTTCCCACAAGCCCAACACGGCTCTGGCCCAGGCGTATTACAACAAGGAGGCGGGCACCCAAAAGATTACCACGGAGACGGGGGCCGGGCAGTGGGGCAGCAGCCTGGCCATGTGCTGCGCGTTTTTCGGCATCGAGTGCAAGGTGTTCATGGTGAAAATCTCCTACAACCAGAAACCCTACCGCCGCCTGATGATGGAAACCTGGGGCGCCAACTGCACGGCCAGCCCTTCCACAGAAACCCGTGCCGGCCGGTCGATTCTGGAAAAAGACCCGGATTCGCCGGGCTCTCTGGGCATGGCCATCTCCGAAGCCGTGGAGGAAGCCGTGTCTGATGAAAACACCAAATATGCCCTGGGATCCGTGCTCAATCATGTGATGATCCATCAGAGCATCATCGGGCTGGAGGCCATGAAGCAGATGGAAATGGCCGGGGATTACCCGGATGTGATCATCGGCAGTGCGGGCGGGGGCAGTAATTTTGCCGGGCTGTCCTTTCCCTTTGCCAGGGACAAGATCAACGGGAAACCGATCGATATCATTGCCGTGGAACCCACCTCCTGTCCCACCCTGACCCGGGGACCCTTTGCGTATGATTTCGGCGACACGGTCCAGATGACGCCGCTTCTGCCCATGTACACCCTGGGTCACAATTTCGTGCCCGCCCCCATCCATGCCGGAGGACTGCGGTATCACGGCATGTCTCCGCTGGTGAGCCAGCTGGTTTTAGACGGCATCATCCGGCCGGAAGCCATTCATCAGATGGAAACCTTCAAGGCCGGACTCACCTTTGCCCGGTCCGAAGGATATATTTCCGCCCCGGAATGCAACCACGCCGTGGCCATGGCCATCCGGGAGGCGTTGAAAGCCAAGGAAGAGGGCAAAGAAAAAGTGATCCTGTTCAACTGGTCCGGTCACGGTCTGGTGGACATGGCTTCCTATGAATCTTATTTCAGGGGAAATCTGTCCGACCATGATCTTCCCCAGGAACAGATCGACCTTGCGCTCAAGGATCTGGAAAATCTGCCCAAACCCAGACAGGGCAAATAAAAAAGATTGAAGATCAACCAAACCGTCAGGGGGGTGCCTGAATTACGGGTCCCCTGACGGTTTCTGGAAAGGAAAAAGAAGGGTTATGTGAGATTGTCCAGGGCTTTTTTGAATCCGGGGATGGACCCGGTGATGGTTTTGTCCGGCACGGCATAGGACAGCCTGAAATGGCCGGGGCCGCCAAACCCCGTGCCCGGCACGGCCAGGATGTTCTGTTCTTTGAGCCGGTGGACGAACGCCACGTCATTTTCAATGGGGCTTTTGGGAAACAGGTAAAATGCGCCGTCCGGTACGTCGAATTCATACCCGGCCTCTTGCAGTCCCTGGCAAAAAAGATCCCGGCGTCGGCGGTAAATCCCGATATCCACGGTGACCCCCTGAAGCCGGCCCACCACCTGCTGAAACAGGGACGGGGCATTGACATACATCATGGTGTTGGCCACACCGGCCGCGCCGGCAATCAGCCCGGCATCCTCTGCTTTGGGATGCACGGCCAGATAACCGATCCGTTCACCGGCCAGAGACAGTTCCTTGGAGTAGGAAGTCAGAACAATGGTGTGGTCATAGGCATCGAACACACAGGGAACCGTTACATCATAGGCGATTTTCCGATAAGGTTCGTCCGATATCAGGTAAATGCGCTTGTTGAATTTTTTGCTGGCCGCTTCCAGTATCCGGCCCAGACCGTCCAGCTCTTCGGCGGAATATACCGCTCCCGTGGGATTGTTGGGTGAATTGATCAGCACGACCCGGGTATTTTTTGTGATGGCGGTCTCGATGGCTTCCAGGTCCAGGTGAAAATCCGGCCGGGTGGGGGCCGTGATCAAGGTGGCCCCGGCCACGAACGCATACTGGTTGTATCCCACAAAATACGGCGCCGGGGTGAGCAGTTCCTCGCCCGGGTTGATCAGTGCCCGGAGACAGTCGTTCAATGCCCCGGCCGCGCCGGCCGTCATCACGATCAAATCTGGAGTCAGGCCCACATCAAAGGTCTGGTTCAGATAATCCGCCACGGCCCGGCGCACATGCAGAAAACCCGGGTTGGGCATGTACCCATGGGAAACAGTGTCATCATGGACCAGGTCCAGCAGGGTCTCTTTCATTACTTCGGGCGGGGGAACATCCGGGTTTCCCAGAGAAAAATCAAATACATTGTCGGCCCCGAATGTTTCTTTCATCCGGATACCTTCTTCAAACATTTTCCGGATGGTGGAGGCAGCCTCCACCATTTTGACCATTTTGTCTGCAATCGGCATGGCACTGTCCTTTCAAAATTATGAAGTTCTCATTCCGTATGGATCATACATGAAAAAAAAGCGTATGAAAATCCCCTTGAAAAAACGGTACTGGTTGCTGGTCTCCATTTTTTGAAAAAAAGATAACCGTCTTGATTTTCAGGTAAATTCGAGGAACTGGGGTCATAAAGATCTGTCGGACTAGGGGTTTTTACCTATGGCGAGTAAGGGATTTTCCCGAATTGACAAAGCAAAGTGACTGTCGTAATTCATCGTACATACTTGGTGGGACCATCCCGACATACCCCAATACACCCACCGGGTAACGGTGTTTAGGAAATGCGTCTGGCGGGCATTCATATCCCTCCAATCCCATCCTTCCAACAACGCACCCAGACGCAAAACCGGCTTTCGAATTCCCCTTTCCGGAAGCCGGTTTCTTCTTTTATTGATCGCTATTGAACTCCGGGAACGATGATCCGGGAATCATTGGACTGTTTTTTTTCCGTCTCCATTTTCTGGAACTGCTGGATCACTTTTTGGGTTTCTGCTTCCATGGCCTGGGGAAACGCGTCCATGGCCTGGTCCATTGTCGCGGCTTCCAGTCGGGCTTGAATCGGAACCGGGCCATGGGGTGTGCCCAGCTGGGTGTTTCCGACAAAAAAGGTTTCTCTGGAGGGATCGTTTGACCCGTCCGGATGGATGGGAGTCAATTTCTGAATACTGGCAATTTTCAGATCGGTGATGGTTTCTTCCCGGTAGAGATTTTTTCTGTCTACCTGGAAATCGATGTTGATGGGGCTGCCGCTGTTACCGCTCATGATGTCTCCTGTCAAAAATATATAAATGATGATAAAAAAATCCCGGCTGTCTGATCCGGGTGTAGTATGGGTGTGCTGTCAAACATGGCAGGGGCTGGCCTCCGGTTTTTTTGAAAACGATGCCAATCCGGCTGTCTCATCCAGTCCCAAATGAATGTTCATGCACTGCACCGCAGCGCCGGCCGCGCCTTTGCCCAGGTTGTCGATGCGGGTGATCACGGCCATTCGTTTTTGATTGCCGAAAACAAACAGGTCGGCCCGGTTGGTATTGTTGCACGCCTGAATATCAAAAAATCCCTGGTCCAGACTGCTTTTGTCGTCAAAAGGGAAAACCCTGACAAACGGTTCATCCCGGTAAAAGTCTTCAAACACCTGCTGTACGTCTGTGGGGGGCATTTTCTGGGCCAGAAGATGCGGGTGAATGAACACAGTGACTGCCAGGCCCTTGTAAAAATCGGCCACCACCGGGGTGAAACCGGGTTCCATGGTGAGACCGGTTCTGACTGTCATTTCCGGAAGGTGTTTGTGAACCAGGCCCAGGGCATAATGACGCGGGCTGTCCAGCACCGGGGTGTGCTGCTCTTCGTACGCGGCAATGAGTTTTTTGCCCCCGCCGCTGTAGCCGGTGATGGAATAACAGCAGATCGGGTAATCCGGGGGCATGATCCCGGTTTGGATCAATGGGTGAACCCCCAGTATAAATGCGGTGGCATGGCATCCGGGATTGGCGATTCGCTTGGTTTTCCGTAACCGGTCCCGCTGGCCGAACCCCAGTTCAGGCAGTCCATAGACCCAGTCCGGATGGGTTCGAAACGCGGTGCTGGCATCGATGATGCAGGTATCAGGGTTGGTGACCAGGGAGGCGGATTCTCTGGAAGCCGCATCCGGCAGGCATAGAAAGGTTACATCCGACTGATTGATCAATTGTTGTCTTTCCCGCGTGTTTTTGCGAAGCGCGGCATCGATTTCAAGCAGTTCAATCTCTTTTCGTGAAGACAGATAATCGATGATCTGCAACCCGGTGGTGCCTTCCCGGCCATCGACAAATACCTTATACGCCATGATCATTCCTTTTGTTCGGCCTGTTTATGGGTGTGATGTTTCACTTCAGACTCTTCTTATACGTATTTCAGGATGAAAAATAAACCCCAAGTTCCGGGGCAGGGATTGTGAGACAAGTGTGAAATGATTGAAATCACACCCATGATCGTGTATATCCTGAAACCAGGTGGTTTACAGCAAAAGATGGGCTGTGACCATTCCTGCTTGGATCATATCCTTATGTTCAATAGTCAATGCCTGAAAAGGATCTTTGCCATGAAAAAAATATTTTTGCTGATTTTATCCGGACTGGGCGTGGTGATTCTGTTGACAGTGGTTGCTGCAGGGATCGTTTTGAACCTGGACCCGAACCGGTATAAGGACTATGTCGCTGAAAAAATCAGTCAACAGCTGGGCCGGACTTTTGAGATCACAGGGGATCTAAGGGTGGAATATTATCCCTGGCTGCATCTGGAAATGTCCGGAATTTTTCTTGAAAATGCGCCTGAATTCGATGATGTGCCCTTGCTGACAGCCGATCATGTCATGGTCCGGGTCAAGACATTGCCGTTGCTCGGAAAACAGATTGAAATGGACACCATTGTGCTTGAAGGGGTTCATGTCAATCTGGCCAGAAACAAGGCCGGCGTGTCCAACTGGGGGGATCCGGGAGGCACGCCCGATACAACGGGGCCGGATAAACCGTCCGAGCCATCGTCAAAAAAAGGATTTGACCTGAAAAATCTGGCAGTTCTGCTGACCGGCGGGGTGCGCATTCAGGATACCAGCTTCAGTTTTGACGATCAGTCCACAGGAAAAAAATATGCGGTCTCCGACCTGAATCTGGCCTGCCGGGTGGAAATGGATCTGCAAAAGGACACGGTGTCGGTCAGAAATCTGACGGCGTCCGGACTGGGAACGGATGTCACCGGAACCATTCTGCTGGGCAACATGAGCGCTGCCATACCTCGGGTCGACATGGACCTGGACATTGCCGGCAACGACCTGGCCCTGCTCTTACAGATTATTGAAGGAGGGCCTTTGTCCGCACATCTGGCCCAAACCGGTCAAAAGACATTTCATGTGAACATGGACGTGGATGTGGATGTGAGTCAGGGCCGCATCCTGGTACCGGCTCTGGATATTGCGGCATTGGGCATCACACTCAAAGGGGATGTCGCGGCCCGGGGCTTAGGCACCAGCGACGCAAACCTGGATGGACAAATCCATCTGGAAGGCCGGCATCTGAACCGGTTGTTCCATGCGCTGGACCAACCCGTGCCGGGTGATCTGCTGGACACGGTGGCCGGGCAGGTGCGATTCAATGGAAAGCAGGGAAACCTGACACTGGATCCGTTGCAGGTGCGCCTGGGACTTGCCGGAAAAATGATTTCCGGCGGGCCGGTTTCCGTGACCCTGGATGCACCGGTTCACTGGCAGATGGACCAGCAGCGACTGGAACTGCCGGCTTTTTCCTTCTCAGGGATGGATCTGGCCGTGTCCGGCAGCCTGGCTGTTGAAAAAATCCAGACCTCTCCTGTCTACAGCGGGACCTTGTCTGTGGCGCCATTCAATCTGCGGCAACTCATGAAAAAACTGGCCATTCCCCTGCCGGAAACCACCGATGCCAGGGTGTTTGAAAAAGTGGGCCTGGAAACCCGG
This sequence comes from Desulfotignum sp., assembly GCA_011389555.1. GTDB lineage: Bacteria > Desulfobacterota > Desulfobacteria > Desulfobacterales > Desulfobacteraceae > Desulfotignum. The sequence continues at coordinate 24,965 of JAABUD010000034.1, forward strand.
TTTGCCGGTTCGACAAACGATATCCGGTTGACCGGGCTGTCCGGGGTTCTGGATGATTCACAACTGAACGGAAGTCTTGGGATAACAGACTTTTCAGATCCGGATATCACGATGGATCTGGCTGTTGACCGGATCGATGTGGACCGGTATCTGCCGAAGGCGCCCAGGGATGCAAAAGGAAAAAAACAGAAATCTGTACCCGTGACGCCGGAAACGGTGGCTGCCGGAGCCGTTTCCGAGGTCCCTGTGGCACAGCTTCGAAACTTGAAAATCAACGCGGCCCTGGCCATAGATGATCTGGTCGTTTCCGGGGCATCTTTGTCCAAGGTTCAGGCAAAACTGATTGCCAAAGATGGCGTTATCCATGCAGCGCCTTTGTCTGCAACCCTTTACAACGGGGTTTACGAGGGAAACGTGATGCTGAATGCCGCCGGTGATCTTCCTTTGCTCACAATGGATTCGACTTTGAAGGGGATCGAGGTGGAACCCTTGCTCATGGATATGACCGAAAAAGCCATGGTCCGGGGAACCGGAGATATCACTGCCGCCTTGACCACCCGCGGGGCCACAGTGACTGCCATGAAACGGCAATTGAACGGGAACCTGTCTTTTTCGTTTCAAAACGGGGCTGTCAAAGGGTTTAACGCGGGAAAATTTCTGCGCAGTCTCAAATCCTTGAGAGACAACCGGTCTTTTTCGGTTTCAGAAGAAGAAGAAACCGATTTCACGGAACTCACCGGGAATCCAGTGGTGACAAACGGGGTGGTCGTTCTAAACGACCTGTCAGGGAAATCCCCGGCACTGCGGGTGTCCGGGACCGGTACGATCGTGGATATCGTTCAAGAAATCATTGACTACAAAGCGGTCCTCACGGTGGTGGAAACGTCCACAGGCCAGGCAGGCAAGGAAATGACCGAGCTTGCCGGACTTCCCATACCCGTCTACATCAAAGGGCCGCTGGCGGATCCGTCCATCCGGCCGGATATCAAAGGCGTGATTACCTCGATTCTCTCGGGTACGTCTTCTGACTCCGTGGAGCAGTTGAAACAGAGCGTGGAAAAGGAACTGGGTCGATTTCTGAAAAAATTTTCCAATTGAACAGACACGGCAATGAAAAGGATATGGATATGAAATACGGGGCATCGGGTTTTCCGGTCAAGCCGGTATGTGATGAAATATGGAAAGTGGCTGATCTGGGGTTTGATTATTTTGAACTGTCCATGGATCCCCCCGAGGGTCACTGGACCCGCATCCGTGAGTTGAAAAACCGGATTATCAACACCCTGGAAGACACAGGCATGCCGGTGATCTGTCATCTGCCCTGTTTTGTATACACACCGGATCTGACACCCGCCATCCGTCAGGCCTCTCTGGATGAAATGAAACATTCCCTGGATGCAGCAATGGAGATCCATGCTCAAAAAGCAGTGCTTCATCCGGGGTATATCACCGGTATGGGGGTGTTTGCCATGGAGACCGCCCGAAAACATGCCCATGACGGGTTGACCGCTATTGTGGCCCATGCCCAAGACCTGAACATGCAGGTGTGTTTTGAAAATATGTTTCCGTCATATCATCTGTTTTTCGAGCCGGATCCGTTCGAGGCGCTGTTCCGGGAATTTCCCCGACTGCAGATGACCCTGGATGCCGGGCACGCCAATATTGAAGATCCTGAACAGACAAGGCTGGCACAGTTTGTCACCCGGTTGGGGCCGCATATCGGTCACGTGCATATCAGTGACAATTTCGGAAAAAAAGATGATCACTTGGCTGTGGGAAAAGGGAACATTGATTTTGCATCGCTGGCTTCATCCCTTAAACAGGCCGGATATGATGATACCATCACCTTTGAAGTGTTTTCAGCAAACACCGATGACCTGGTGAAAAGCAGGGAACGGATTGAATTTCTTTTTTCAGACCTGTGATCACCCATCCGGAACGCATCCTGCTCCGGGTTTTTGAACGTTTTTTGACATAGAATCTGCAATATGATAGATGTATTTCTGTTTGATTTTTTTTAGCAAAGTGTACTTCGGCAGTAAATGGGCTGATGATCATAAAAATTCAAGATGGAGAAAAATGGAAATGAAGAAACGATCACTGAGATTTAAATTGATTCTGGGCGGGATTCTTGCGGTTGCGATTCCAGTGTTGTTTGTTGGTGTTTTTGCCGTTAACACAGCCTCCAACGCGTTGATGGATGCCGGAAAGTTGCGGGCACAACAAGTCGCTCAGGACCTGGCAGCCATGGCTGAAGTAACTATTGAGCAGGAGGTTAAGCAGGCCAGGAAAATGGCGGTAAATCCTCTGGTGATCAATGCGGCTGTGAAGGTACTGGCATCGGGAGTGGATCAGGCCAAGGCAGAATTGACTGCGCTGGATAATTTTTTTGTCGAACTTTACAACCAGGTCGGCAGTGACTATGACCTGCTTTTTGTGGCAGATGCCCAGGGGGATGTCATTTCCGACAGTACCGGGGGGACCCAGCGGGTCAAAGAGGTTTCCGTGGCGGCCAGGGAGTATTACCAGGCGGCAAAAACAGGCAAAACCACTATCGGCAAACCGATCAAATCCATGGCAAGCGGGCAGCCCGTGTTTGTGGTGGCGGTGCCTCTGAAAAACGATGCAGGTCGATTTGTCGGCATTTATGGGTCGGTCATTACACTGGATGCACTGTCCAACCGCATCACACAGGTGAAACTGGGGAATACAGGATATCCGTTTATGACGGATGGCAATGGACTCATTGTCGCTCATCCGGTTCAGGAGAATATTCTCAAACTGAACATCAGCAGTTTAAAAGGAATGGAATCCATTACCCGCCAGATGACATCCCAGCAAACAGGGGTGGAAAATTATACATACCAGGGCATTGACAAGATCGCCGGATTTGCGCCGGTAGCGCTATCGGGCTGGAGTATTGCAGCCACCCAGGATGAGGCTGAATTCATGGGACCGGCGTATACGATTCGAAATATTGTGCTGGGCAGCTGTGCCGTGTTTTTGCTTTTGACGATCCTGGGGTTTCTCTGGTTTGCCCGAAGTATTACGTTGCCCATCAACCGGATTGTTTCAGGTCTTGGAGAAGGATCGGACCAGGTCGCTTCCGCGTCAAACCAGGTCTCATCCGCCAGCCAGGCCCTTGCCGAAGGCGCTTCCGAACAGGCCGCATCCATTGAAGAATCATCTTCTTCCATGGAAGAGATGTCTGCCATGACCCGAAAGAATTCTGAAAATGCCGAGATGGCGGATGGGCTGATGCAGGAGGCGAATCAGGTTGTGACAAGTGCCAATAAATCCATGGAAAAATTAACCGATTCCATGGAAGATATTTCCAAAGCCAGTGAAGAAACATTCAAAATCATCAAAACCATCGATGAAATTGCTTTCCAGACCAATCTGCTGGCGTTGAACGCCGCGGTTGAAGCAGCCAGGGCCGGAGAAGCCGGTGCCGGGTTTGCCGTGGTGGCGGATGAAGTCCGCAATCTTGCCATGCGGGCTGCAGAGGCAGCCAAGAATACAGCTCAGCTCATTGAAGGCACCGTGAAAAAAATCAATGATGGTTCCGAGCTGGTTTCTATTACCAATGACGAGTTCAAGCAGGTGTCACAAAGTTCCGCCAAGGTGGGGTCTTTGATAGCAGAGATTTCAGAGGCATCCAAAGAGCAGTCCAATGGGATTGAGCAGGTCAATATTGCCATTACCGAAATGGACAAAGTGGTTCAGCAGAATGCGGCCAATGCGGAAGAATCCGCATCCGCGTCCGAAGAGATGCATGCCCAGGCCGAACAGCTCAGAGAATATGTCAGGGATTTGGTTGTGCTGATTACCGGGAAAATGGAAACCGTCAATTCCGGCAGTCCACGTAAAACGGCTCATACGGGTAGTTCCGGCAGAAGGCTTCATGGCGAGCATAAGGGAAACCGTCCCGATTCCCGAAAAAGGCTGCCTCAAAAATCCGGTGAAATGCGGCCGGACCAGGTGATTCCTTTTGATGAAGACGATGATTTCAAGGAGTTTTAAACGATTTTTGAGATCGTTGTACAGGTAAAAGCGACGTCCAAAGTTATCTGAGCATGACCTCTTTCAGGCGGAAGAACCCGTTCAGATTTTTGAGCCAAAAGGCATCGAACACGGGGTTGTCGCTGTGAAAGGAGATCACCTGACGCCGTTTTTCAGAGGTGTAAATCAGGTGAATCCGGCCGGTGTCTTCAATATCAAAAATCATGGCGGCCAGCTGGTTGTCCAAAACCATGAGGTCTCCTTTTTGAACCTGACTCTCGTCGATCTGCCTGACGTTTTTCAGCAGACGTGCCATGGGCAGATATCCGTGATAGGTCAGATCGGCCTGCTGGGCCGCCGTGGTATAGATGGCAAAAAAAAGATAGGAATTGTCTGTTGTGCCGGATGTCAGGGGATTGCCGCCATATTCATAAGGGGTGCCGATGAACTGCCGGGCCGCTGCGGGAATATTCTGCCGAAACACCTCCCGGGCAGTGGACACGGAAGCGGGCACGTCCGGCTTGTCTGTGGAAGGGTCTTTGTCGAACTGAACGCCCCATGCACAGACAGTGTTCAGTAACAGGCACAGGGTCACAATGATATGTTTTTTCATGATTTTTCCTTGTATTCATGTCTCTTTATCCATATAAAGATAAGATATTGAAATGAAAAAAACAAGCTGTATCCGGAATGGTTTCGGGATACAGCCTGTTTTTGGCGGCATCTATTGACAAGGACCCGATATCATGAAAATCGTGACCACGCATAAAGGGACGGATTTCGATGCCCTGGCCAGTCTGGTGGCGGCAGCCCTCATATATCCGGACGCCCGTCCCGTGATTCCCGGTGAAGTGAATGAAAATCTGAAACCGTTTCTGGCCATTCACAAAGATGTGTTCGAACTTGCAACCCCCAGAGATATCAATCTGGACCAGGTGAATACCCTGATTGTGGTGGACACCCATTCCTGGGGGCGGCTGGATCCCCGGCTGGCCGTTCTCAAGGAAAAGCCGAACCTTGACATCATTGCCTGGGATCATCATCTGCATGGGGATATCCAGGTGACACGGTCGTATATCAAAGAAACCGGTGCCTGCATCACCCTGCTTCTCAGTGAGATTCAGAGAAAACGAACATTGATTACGCCGATTCAGGCCACGTTGTTTCTGATCGGTCTGTATGAAGATACCGGGAACCTGACATTTCCCTCCACTTTGGGAGAGGATGCCCATGCCGCCGGATTTCTTCTGGATCGAAAAGCGGATCTGGTGATTCTGACCTCTTTTTTGAAGCAGGCCTATGCCCGGCAGCACAAGGATATCCTTTACGAGATGATCCGAAAAAGCGAGACCATCAAGCAGTCCGGTTTTACCGTGGGGTTTTCAAGACTGGATATCGAAGGACGGGTTCAGAATCTGGCCATGGTGGTGCAGATGTACAGAGAAATCATCAATGCAGATGCGGCATTCTGTATTTTTCGGGATCTGACCCGGGACAAATGCATGGTGATCGGCCGAAGCGGGGTGGATGAAATCGATCTCAGCCTGATTATGCGCAGCCTGGGCGGCGGCGGCCATCCCGGGGCCGGGTCCGCCCTGATCAAGGCGGCCAATCCCGAGGTGATCCAGGAAATGATCGTGGAGTTGATCAGCGGGAACCAGCAGACATCGGTAATGCTGTCGGATATCATGTCCTATCCCGTGGTCAAGGTACATGAAGATACCCCCGTGGAGGAAGTGATGATGATTCTCCGGGACCTGGGATGCACGGGTATGCCCGTGGTGGATAGTCAGGACGACCTGGTGGGGGTCGTATCCCGGCGGGATATGAAAAAAATCCGTCAATCCAAACAGATGACAGCTCCCATCAAAGCGTTCATGACCCGGAACGTGGTCACCATTTCCCATGACCGAAGTGCCGTGGAGGTGGCCCGGCTCATGATCAAGCATGATATCGGACGGGTCCCCGTGGTCAAGGAAGGCAAAATGATCGGTATTGTCACCCGGTCCGATGTGATGATGTATTTTTATGACATGCTGCCGGATTGAGCATTATTTTTTGAGTCTGGCAGCGGCCTTGACGGCCAGTTTTTCCCTGAATATTTTGGCATTGTGCCGGATGTCCACGGGAAAATGTTTCTCAATGAAAATATGGTGGATGTCTTGGGTCAGCGGACTGGCCTGGGCCAGGGCTGTCAATTCGGCAATCAGGTGTTTTTGATTGTCGGCGGATTCACAGGGCTCCACAAAGATCACCGGTGTCTGGCTGTTCATGGGTCCCACCCCGGTCAATGCACTGCGGTAAACCCCCGGATGATTGTTGAACATCGATTCCACGGGAATGGTGAACAATGTGCCTTTTTCCGTGATGACCCGGTGACTTTTTCTTCCGCAGAACCAGATCCGTCCTTTGGAATCCAGCCATCCCAGGTCCCCCATGCGGTGCCAGATCCGGCCGTCAGAGTCGGGAATTTTGGCCGTCAGATCAGCTTCCCGGTTGTTGAAATAATGTTCTGTGACCAGATCCGCCTTGACGATGATTTCACCCACCTGTTTTTCCGGGACCATCAGGGAATCCCGGATCTGGGTGATGGGTGTGTCCGTGATTTTGATCAGCCGGACCTGGGTGTTTTCAATGGGCCGCCCAATGCACAGCCCGAACCCTTTTTCCGACAGGTGCTTTGTTTCCGACAGAATTTCATTAGAGGCAATGGAGATGACCGGTACGGCTTCCGTGGCCCCATAGGGGGTGTGGATCTGCGCGTCGTTGGACAAAAGACCGGCAAACTGTTCGACATTGTCCGGTGATACCGGGGCCCCGGCAGACACCACCCGGCGCAGGGACGGCAGGGTGATGTCGTTTTCCCGGCCGTATTTTCCCACCCGGTTCAGCAGGGCCGGGGAGGCGAACATGTTGGTGATCCCGTGGTTTTCAATGGCTTCGATGATTTTTTCCGGTTCGGCTTTGGCCGGCCGGGTGGGATCCATGTCCGGTATGACCGCGGTCATGCCCAACGCCGGATCGAACAGGGCGAATAACGGGAATGTGGGCAGATCGATTTCATCGGGTCCGATGTTGAAATGGGCCTGGATCTGTTTGATCTGGGCATCGAAATTGCCGTGGGTATAGACCACCCCTTTGGCCGGGCCGGTGGAGCCGGTGGTGAACACGATGGCCGCGGTTTCCTCCCGGGAGGTCTGGGCCGGGGTAAAGGATTTCTGTTCATTGGCCAGCAGTTGCCTGAACGTGTGCCCCCCCCAGAACCATCTGCGGCCCACAGTGACCCAGTGCCGGACCTGTTTGAAATATCCGGGCTTCACCAGCCGGAGGAGATGGGCTTTTTCAATGCCGATAAATGCTTTGGGCCGTCCCTGATGCAGGCACTGCACCATCCGGTCAATGCCCATGCCCGGATCCACCACCACGGGCACGGCCCCGATTTTGAACATGGCAAACACAATAATGAAAAATTCCATACCCGGCGGGACCATGAGAATGGTCCTTGTCCCTCTGCCGATACCGATACCTTCCAGTCCGAAAGCCAGGCGGTCGGAAAGCGCATCCAGCTGCTTGAATGTCAACTGGCTGTAGAGCACCTGGTTGTCTTTGTCCCGGCCGGAAGGATACACCACGGCTCGTTTGTAAGGCAGGGTTTGAGCGGTTTTTTTCAGGCTCGATGCGATATTGGTGTAAAGGGTCATGGGGGTCTCTTTGTGTAAGTTTGATTGAGCATATCATGAATTGAGAAATCGGTGAATCATTTCAGCGGTTTTTTCCGGTTGGTCCTCAAACAGATAGTGACCGGCATCTGGAAACACATGGGATTGTGCGCCGGGCAGCCGGACCCGGAATTCATCCAGAAAACAGGTGTCAAACACAAAATCCTTTGCCCCCCATAAAAACAGCACCTGATCCGGGTTCAGACTTTCAAGCCGCTGATCCACCCGGTCCACGATTTTCCAGCTTCTGTCCGTGGGATTCAAAGGGATGTCCTGGACAAATCTCAGGGTGGCGATGCGGTTTTGGGGGCTGTTGTAAGGGGCGGTAAGCCCTTTTTTGACTTCCGGCCCCAACCGGGTGCAGGCCCCCAGATAAAGGGCGCCTCTGGCAAACAGATTCAGCCCCAACACTGCGGGCACTGAAAACCAGTTCAGGTATTTCACCAGCCACAGCATCCAGGGAAACCGTTTGGTTTCCGGCAGAAAAAAACCGGATGTGTTGGTGATCACCACCCGGTTGATCCGGTCCGGATGATCCAAAGCCCAGGCCAGGCCGATCATGCCGCCCCAGTCATGGACGATGAGATCCAGTTTGCCTTGTGGCACGGTATGTGCCACAAATGCATCCAGGTCCGCCACCCGGGAGGCCAGGGTGTAGTCGTAAATGTTCGGGTCCGGCTTGTCTGAAAACCCGCACCCGATATGATCGGGCACCAGGGTTCTGAATTCTTTGGACAGCCGGTTCACCAGGTGACGAAAATAAAACGACCAGGTGGGGTTGCCGTGAACCATGACCACGGGGGGACCTGCGCCTTCATCCAGGTAATGGAGCAGATGGCCGTGGATATCCAGATAATGGGGGGCAAACGGGTATTCACTTTCAAATCCCCGGGTGGAAGTGACCCGGCCGTTGATGCGCCGTCGGGTTACCATTCCACCCCCAGCACATAACAATTGAGCCCGGACCCCACCCCGAGGAAAGCCACAAAATCCCCGGGCTGCAAAAAATCCCGCTCATCGGCAATGGCCGCGGTGATGGGCAATGACACCGTGCCCACATTGCCTAACAAAGGAAACGTGGAAAAATCTTTGGCCATGTCCAGGCCCAGGGCGGCATAGAACCGCTGGTGGTGAGTGGCGCCCACCTGATGGCCGATGACCTTGTCCGGCTTGTCGTCCGGCAGGCCCAGCAGCTGTTTCATGGCCTGGAATGTCCGGGTGGCCAGAATGAGCCCGTTTTCCAGAACCTCGTTGGCCCGGGTCCGCATGATCACTTTTGCATTTGTGGGCATGCCTTTTTCATCAAACCGCCAGAAGCACAGGTCATGGTGCTGGATGGCATTTTTCACCACCCCGCCTTTCAGGGCATGGTGGCGGATGTCGTCATCTCCCAGGGTCCCGTCCGTGAGAAGCACGGCCGCCGCACCGGACCCGCCCGTCAGGGTGGCCACGGTGTCTTTGTAGAAATCAACGCTTTTGTGCAAATTGATCTCCTGGATGGTGCTGTCCACGATCTGCCGGGCGGTTTCACACGAGACCACCAGACCGGCTTTGATGTTGCCCAGCTCGATTTCATTGGCCACCTGGACCATGCCCGTGATCATGCCCAGACAGGCGGATTTGACATCATACACATGGGCATCGGGTCCGATGTTGAGCTGATGGGCGATATGGCACGAGGTGGCAGGCTCAAACCCGTCCTGGCAGACCCCGCAGAATACCAGCGCCCCGATGTCGGACGGATGGATGCCGGCCTGTTCCAAGGCCCTCTGACCGGCCACGGCCGCGTGATCGGCCAGGGTGTGATCCTCATCCCAGTACCTTCGCTCCCGGATCCCGGTCAACGCTTCCAGCTGGCCGGGTTGGAATCCCACGGCATCCAGGAACGGTTTGATCCTTGCTTCGATCTGGGCCGTGGTGACGATGTGAGGCGGCAGTTCATATCCGAATGAAGTGATAAACACCTTGCTGTATTTCATTTAAGTCTCCACACGTGTCTGAGCGTGTCCCGGGAGACCCCGGTCAGGGTCATTCCCATATCTTTGTATAAAACAATGCGCAGGTCATCGGCAAACATATGCGCATTTGCAATGACAAACGGCTGTCCATCCGCTGCTGTATACCCCATCTGTTTGATTTCGATCTCATACCGGGCTTTTTTTGTGTCCGGCGTTACCGGGCCCCGGCATTTGAGATCGCTTTCATTGTTTGGCAGCACATTGAACCGGGCCACAGGATCCGGGCTGACCCACCCCATTCGCTGGACAAAAATCCGCAGGGCATGGGCGCAGCATTCATACATCAACGTGCCGGGCATGACCGGGTCATCAATGAAATGACAGGTGAGAAACCAGGCATCCGGTCGGATATCCGCTTCCGCCACAATGGTTCCCAGGCCGTATCTGCCCCCGTTGGGATCAAAGGATAATACCCGGTCGATGAGGTGCATGGGCCCGCCGGGCAGGCGCTGGGCCTCTCCCAGGGTCATGCCGGAAAAATCATTGCCAAATGCGTCTGCCAGATTGCCGGAGCGCAAATGAGCGATCCGGCTCTCATCAAAGGCCGCCGGCCATACCCGTACCAGAGGGTCGAACCCGTGTTCGGGAAGAACCGGGGTCTGGTCCTGTTTTTTGATTACAATGCCGCCCGATTTTTCGACCTCGGCTTCCGTGAAAAAACCGGCACAACCGTCCCGCATGGAGATGAACAACTGCCGGTTGATATAGCCTTTGTAGTGAAAAAAGAACAGAAACACATCCCCTTGTTTCAGAAACCGGTCAATGCAGATGTGGTATTCAATGGTTTCTCCGGGTTCGGGCAACGGCCGGTGAAAGGTGACTCTGGCATCCAGCAGCCGGTATTTGCGCGTGCCTTTGACCTGGTGGTCAATCCCCAGAAAGACACATAAAAACAGGTCTGCCTGGCCCGCTTCAATGGAAATGGACACCGGAGCCACGCCCCCGTCCAGATACCAGGCATCTGGCTGCACATCATGCTGGGTGATGATTTTTCCCGGCCCCAGTGAACAGGGGGTCCCCTCAATGGCCATGATCCGGTCCACCAGCATCAACGGGTCATCCGGCAGCCGGACCCGCACGGGATAGGTGTCGATGATGTCAAAGTCCGGGCCCAGCACGTTTCCGGCCCGGCCGACGGCAAATTCCATGCACTGGTCCCGGGTGAACAGCGGGGGCGTGGCGATGGGCTGTGGATCCACGTTTTCACTGGATGGCGGTTCAAACCCGGGCTCCCGGGTCAGGGCGGCAGCAGCCCGGGTCAATGCAGCGAACTGGGTCTGCATATGATCCATATTGGTTTGGGAAAACGCCAGAAATTTTTCATGGGCCCGGGCCGTGATATCCGATGCTTCAACCAGAGCATCCGGATCCACGTACAAGGGGCCGGAAAGACCCGTGACCGGGGCAGAAGGCGGGGCAGAAGGCGGGGCCGGCGCCGAAGCAGAATCCGCAGCCGGCGCCGGCGACGGGTTCAGGCGGTTCAGCAGATCTTCGGGAATCGGGGGCCGGGTGGTCGGGATGGACAGGGGGTGCCGGTTGGGTGTGGCATGGGACGGTTGCAGACCGGCATCCGGTGGAACGGATGAGGAAACCGGGTCCGGCGGCTGCCCAAGCAGGCAAAAAGCGGTTGCGCCATCCCGGGTCATGGCCCCAGCCATGGCATGCCTCAGGGGGGTGGAGGATGTTTCCGGCCATGGCACCGGGGCATCCGGTATGACAAAATTTTGTTTGTTCATGCCCTGTAATCCGGGGCCCGCCCGGAAACCCGGAATGGTGGCGTGATAAAGGCACAGGGCCGAATGAATGATACTGACCAGTCCGAATATTCCCCGGGTGTCTCCGGCCAGGCCGGCGGACCAGCCCAGAACACAAGGCGTTTTGTCATCAGGGCGTTTCAGATGGGTCAGGGCATGGGCTTCCACAGCCCCCAGGGGACCATGTCCGCCGGCATGGGTATTGAAAAACGACAGGTCTGAAAATGTGATTCCCGCATCGGTCAGACATTGTTTCAGGGGAGCCATATAAGGAAATTCCGGTTCTTTATGATCCCGGGTGACAGGGCCGCCGCTGCTGCCTGAAACGCCCTGGATCACCGCATAAATCCGATCCTTGTCTTTTCTGGCATCTGCCAGACGTTTGACGATGATGGCCCCGGCCCCTTCGGCCGGCCGGGCCGGAACCCCGGGAAGGCTCGCCTGATTCAGGCAGAAGGACCGGATATCTCCGGCCATGTCCACGCCGGCACAGATGAACCAGTCGGTTTCTCTGGCTGCCAGAGACCGGGTTCCCACCTCAACGGCTTTCATGCCCGAGGCCGCATCGGCTGAAACGGTGAAACAGGGGCCTCCCAGCTTGAATTCCCGGGCCACCCGGGAAGCGGCAATTCCGCCCAAGGCCCCTAAGGTGCGATTGAATGTCAATGGCGGGGAAAGCGGGTCCTGAAGCGAATCCTCCAGGTCATGGGCATACCATCGCAATGAAAAATCCGCAGCCCCGAAATCAAAATCAATGCCCACGGCACACCCGGCCCGGGTCCGCAATACATCCTGATTGTCCGGGCGGTGCGGGATATGAGCATCGGCCAGGGCCCCTTTGACCGCCTGGAGCAGCACCAGATGCTGGGGCAGGATATCGGGAATCTGCACCGGAGGAATGTGAAATTCATCCATGGCCAGGGACAGGGCAGTCAGGTATCCGGCCGGCCGTTGGGGTTGATCCGGCGGCAGATGGTCCCTGCGCCGCCATCTGTCAGCCGCCGGGGCAGGACAAGGGGATGTGCGGCCCAGTATCATATCTGTGAACTGTGTCAGATCCGGGCAGTCACCCGTCAGAACCTGCATGCCCACAATCGCAAATGGGTCTGAATCGTTTTCTAACGCAACGGGTTTATCAGAAGATGCGGCCCGCTTGGAGGCAGGCATTGATGAATAAGCCCGGGATTCAATAGGTTCTTCCACCAGAATATGGGCGTTGATGCCGCCGAACCCAAACGCGGAGACACCGGCCCGTCTGGGTTCTCCCGGACGTGAAGGGATCCATTCATCCGCTTTTGTCTGAACCTGTACCCGGGTGTTTTCCAATGGATGCGCATCCGGCAGGGCCGTGAAATTACAGGATGGCGGCAGCATTTTCCGGTTCATGGCCAGAAGCGTTTTAATGATTCCGGCGGCACCGGCCGCGGTGAGCAAATGTCCGATATTGGATTTCACGGATCCGATGGCCAGAGAGGTGTCCATGCAGTCATGTTTTTCCAGCATGGCCCGGATACTGGTCAGTTCCACCTTGTCTCCCACCGGGGTTCCGGAACCGTGACACTCCATGTACTGCAGATGGCCCAATGACAGGCCCGCCATATCATAAGCCGCAGCCATGGCCCGCACCTGGCCTTCGGATGCCGGGGCCACCAGGTTGCCTTCAATATCGTTGGAAATCCCCCAGCCTTTGATCACCCCGTGGATGGTATCGCCGCAGGCCAGAGCGTCGGACAGCCGTTTGAGCACCAGGATCCCGCAGCCTTCTCCCACCACCAGGCCGTCGGCCTGCCCGTCGAACGGGGCGCACCGGCCGGACGGCGATAACGCGGCCAGCTGGGAAAACCCGATCTGGGTGTACAAGGAATCCGGCCGGGACACCCCTCCGGTGACCATGACATCTGCCTTGCCGGAGATCAGTTGTTCACAGGCCAGCTGGATGGCAACCAGCGACGATGCACAGGCGGCATCCAGTGTATAACTGCCGGCGTTCAGCCGTAACGCCCGGGCCAGGATTGCCGCCGGCGCCGAGACCATGGCACAGGCCAGGGCATCGGAAGGAGACGTGGGGCGGGGATTTTTGGCGCACAGCAATTCTCTGGAAAACGCGGATGCCGTGTCCGTGGGAAGGGCAATGGCTGCCAGGATCACGCCCGTGCGCTGTTTTACATCTTCCGGCAGGTGGCACTCCCGGCATGCGGTCCGCCCGGCGGTCAACACCAGGTGATGCACCGGATCCAGAATCGACAAAAAGGCTTCGTCCATGTCCAGCCCCGTGGGATCAAAGCAAAAATCGGTAATCAGGCCGGCCCGGTCGGATACTGCCCGGTCCGGACAAACAGCAGAAACCACCATCTTTTTGACCGGCGCAATCCACCGGTGGGCCGGAACCTGGATAATATGCTGTTTTTTTTCCAGAATATGGGTGATGAACCGCTGGTTGTCAGGGGCTCCCGGAAAAATGCCGGCCATGGAAACCACGGCGATATGCGGGGCATGGGATGTCATAGGGGGTCATATAATGGAGAAGAAAAAGGATTTCAAGGTGTACGTTGTAAAATTTGTGTAAAATGACTGCAAGGTTAAAAAAATACAAGGAAAAATCCCTGGATCACAGGGCGTGCCAGAAGCAGGACCGTGATGCCTGTCAGGAAAACAGCCAGGCCGAGATCCCAGCGATTTTCACGCCTTCGGTCATCATATCCCAGGATCCATCCCAGAGCCATGCCGCCGATCAATCCCCCGGCATGGCCCCAGTTATTGATATTGGGCAGCAGAAATCCGATCACGGCCAGGCTGATGATCCATCCGGAGGTCTGCTGATACACCTGCTGTGCCCGGAGCCCTTTGCTGGACCGGCCGAAATACAACAGCGCACCAATGAGCCCGCACAACCCGGAAGACGCCCCAATGGTCAACGGCACGTTTCCCATCACGGAAAGCAGAAATCCGGCTGCGCCGGAAAGGGTGTAGATCGAAAACATCCGGAACACGCCGTATTCAACCATGACCAGCGGGGCCACGGTTTTCAGGGCCAGCATGTTGAACACGATATGCAGCAGGCTGCCGTGAAGCCAGTTGGCCGTGATCAACGATTCCCAGGCCTGATACGCCTGGATGGGAATTTTGCCGGAAGCACCTAAAAACACGAGTACATCCGTGGCAGGGCTCAACGCGTTGAAGGGATTGAATCCCGTATGCATGGATCGGCCGCTGAAAATCAGGCTGATAATGAACAGGAGGACATTGGTATAAATAATGGTGTTCAGCACCCGGGAAGGGGTGACTGCGTTCAGATAGGATCGGTTGACAGTCATACGGATATTATTTCCTTGTGACGCATGGGCTTAATTGAGTTTGACCGGTTTGATGTGAACCGCTGCCAGATATTCCTTGACCCCACCCAGGGTCAGGGCGAACATTTTGGATCCCGTGAGCATGGCCACGGGGTCATCCGGATGTCCGCAGGTTTTTGCAAACGCAGGCCCCATGACCGCAGACGGGTCAATGGTATTGTCGGCGGTCTTGTGCATCTGCTGAACATAGGTGTCCAGCCGTTCCTTGAGAATCTTGAAATAATCAATGGGCTGACCCGTGGTGGTTTCGGTAAGGGTGGAGATATTTTGGGAAAATTCCTGGATCATCTGCCAGAACGCATCCGATAACAACGGTTTGTTTTTGTCGCTGACGGGCATGAAAAAAGAAATGCCCCATCCCACGGTCAGGATTTTTAAAATGCCCAGTTCATATTCCAGGGTGACCTGGTTCAGACCGGATTCCTTGGGCAACGATGCCAGGATTGTTTTCAAATCGGTCCGGTCAACGGCAAACACGGCAAGATTTCTGGCGGTTTCTTCCACGGTCAGGTGCATGGACGGGTTTTGGGGAGTCATAAATACGCCTTCCATTTAAGGTATACAAAACAGGTGATTTATGGCATAACATACAGCATTCAAACCGAAATATCCAGAAAGGAAAGGGCATTCCCTTGGCAAAGATTCATATCACACTCAAACTGTTTGCCACCCTGGCACCTTATCTGCCTGAAAATGCGGATCACTTTCACATTCCGGACGGCACCACGGTGCAGGCTCTGATCACGGACCTTCAACTGCCGTCCGATGCCGTGAAACTGATTTTTGTCAACGGCAGAAAACAGGAAACAACCTATGTGCTCAAACCCGGAGACCGGCTGGGACTGTTTCCCCCGGTGGGAGGAGGATGATCCCCATGTCCATTGGAACTGAACGCTATGATCGTAATTTTGACACATTGACCCGACCCCAGCAGGCACAACTGGCATCATTCCGGGTGGCGGTGCTGGGCTTAGGCGGTCTGGGGGGCGGCGTCAGTGAAATGCTGGCCCGGACCGGTGTGGGGCATCTCACCTTGATCGACGGGGATGTGTTTGAACCCAGCAATCTGAACCGGCAGCTGTTCTGCACGGAAGAGGTGGTAGGCGTTTCCAAGGCCCTGGCCGCAGAAAAACGAATCCGGGCCGTCAATTCCCAGGTAAAAGTCACAGCGGTTCACCAGTATGCCGATGATGATACCCTGTATGACCTGATCCAAGACTGTGACCTGGTGGTGGACTGCCTGGACTCCATCCCGGCCCGGTTCATGCTTGAACATGCGGCCAAAAAAGCACAAATCCCCCTGGTGGCCGGTGCCATTGCCGGAGTGACCGGACAGGTGACCGTGATTTTTCCCCAAGACAAAGGGTATGAACTCATTTATGGCAAAAAAGAACACCTGCCCGCCAAAGGCATCGAGTCCCGCACCGGCAATATCTCCTATTGCGCCCTGATGGTGGCGGCCCTCCAGGCTTCGGAATGCATCAAAGTGCTGCTGGACCGGGGCGATATCCTGCGCAACAAACTGCTGATCATGGAATTATGGTCCAATTCATTCGAGGTGATGGATCTGGTATGAAACACACAGACCTGTACGAGAACGCTGCAGAAATCATCGTCAACGCCAAGCGGTGTGTGGCTTTCACGGGGGCCGGCATTTCCGTTGAAAGCGGGATCCCGCCCTTCAGGGGCGAAAACGGGCTGTGGAACAAGTATGATCCGGACAGCTTTGATATCCGCTATTTTCACCGGCACACCAAAGAATCCTGGCAGGTGATCCGGGAGATCTTTTATGATTTGTTCGGAAAAGTCCGGCCCAACAAGGCCCATGCGGCCCTGGCACAATTGGAGGCCAGCGGGGTGGTGAAAAGCGTGATCACCCAGAATGTGGACAACCTGCATTATGATGCCGGCTCCCGGGTGGTGCATGAGTTTCATGGATCGCTCAAGCGCCTGGCGTGCCTGGCCTGCCATGCCCGGTATCCCATTTCAGAGGTTAGCCTGGACCGGCTGCCGCCTGCCTGTCCCCGTTGTGAGGGGATACTGAAACCGGATGTGATTTTTTTCGGCGAATCCATCCCGGAACCGGCCGGGTCCCTGTCTTTTGAGGAAACCCGGCAGGCGGACTGCTTGATTCTCATCGGCACCACCGGTACCGTGGCACCGGCCAACCTGATCCCGTCGGCTGCCAGATCCAACGGGGCCGCCATCATTGAAATCAACCCCGTGCCCTCGGAATATACATCCCGGGTGACCGATATTTTTCTGGAAGCCGGCGCCACAAACGCCATGACCCGCCTGATGGAAAAAATATCCGGCAAAATTCGAAAACAATGACCCCTATTCCCCGGAATCTGCAAAGGAGTAACACATGCCTGACGACTGTCTTTTCTGTAACATTGTCAACAAAAAGACCGACACCCGGTTGTTATACGAAGACGACACCTATGTGGTGTTCAAGGATATCCACCCGGCCGCCCCGGTCCATCTGCTGCTGGTGCCCAAAATCCATATCCGCAGCATCAACGACCTCGAACCCGGTCACCAGGGACTGGTGGGGGGCCTGTTTCATCTGGCCGCCAAAATGGCCGGAGAACAGGGGGTGGACCAGTCCGGATACAAACTGTTTTTCAACGTGGAAAGGGGCGGGGGGCAGGTGATTTTCCACCTGCACCTGCACCTGGTCGGCGGGTGGCAGCGGACTGACAGGTAATCATTTTTTCTGTTTCAGTGTAAAACCCCACTGCCAGAGGCAAACAGGGATCTTTGCGGGATAAAAAGATGGCACTAAACCAAAGGAACGGTTTTTTTGATTGTACGAATCAGTTCAATGATACTGCCGGGTTTTTCGAAAGTCATGTCAAACAGATTGCAATCAAGCAGCCATGGGGTCCCTGACATGCCAATGACCGGCACAGTGTCACCATAAAGGGTTTTGACCGCGGTTGCCACGTCGCTGCCTGAGACCCCGGGCATCACGAAATCGGTGAGCACACAATCATATCTGCAATCCTTGATTTTTTTGACCGCTTCTTCCCCATTGAGGGCGGTGTGGATGCAGTAGCCTTCCCGGGACAATGCATGGGTCAACATTTTCAATATGGCCCGTTCATCATCAACAACCAGAATCTGTTTGCGACCGCTGTCACTCATGCTCGTTTTTCCTGATGGTTGAATGGGCCCCCATCTGAATCACCCGCTGCTGGGTTTCCGGGGTCAAAAACCCGCTGAACACGATGGTTGTGACTTCCGGATATCTGGTATGGATTTCCAGTATGGCATCATACCCATTGATTTTCGGCATTTCCAGATCAATAATCGCCAGATCCGGAACCGTTTTCTCAAGAGATTCCAAGAGCTCGGAACCATCACTGGTTTCTGTGGAGTGTTCAATGCCACAATATTCCTTGAGCACCCTTTTCAGATACCGCCTGATGATGGGGTGATCATCTGCAATGGTCAGGCTGATTTTGGGTGTTGTATTTTGGTCCACGGTTCGCTTTCACTAGAAGAAGTATATAAAGGGAGCATGCAATAGGGATATACGATTACAGGAATTTTTCAATCCCTATTTATATGTATTTTTCATGGCCGGAATCCGGTCAGGTTCCATGGCAAATGGCGTTTGCGTCATGGGAAGTTGGTGTCTGCGTGTTTAAAAGGGTCTGAATGGTCTGCATCAGGCCCTCATTGAAAAACGGCTTGGTCAGGTAGGCATCGGCCCCTTCCGAGAGAATCTTTTCCCGGTGTTCTTCGGAATCATAGCCAGTGACCGCCAGTACTTTGATATGGGCGGTATCCGGTTTGGTCTTGATCTGCCGGCACACCTCGAATCCATCCATTCCCGGCATGATCAGGTCCAAAATCACCAGCCCGGGTTTGAAAGTCATGATTTTCATACCGGCATCAAACCCGTCATTTGCGGTTTCCAGGCAATAGCCCTCTTTGGACAGTATTCGAGTCAGCAGATTGAGAATTTCGGGCTCATCATCTACAATCAGAATCCGCTGGTTTTTCAGCTCGTCCAGGCCGGGTGAATACATGTTGTTGCGCTGCATGAACGCGGTGAAATCTTTTTTCAAAATCCGGTACTGCCCCCCGGGGGTCATGGATGCCGGGATATCCCCTTTCTTGACATATTTCCAGATGGTGCCCCGGCTCATGCCGCAGAGACGGGACGCCCGGGGGATGGTGAGAAGATTTTCTTTCACGGCCCAAAATATCCTTTCCTAAACGCGGAGAAAATGGTAACATAATAAACAGAATGAACAAAGTAAACATATCACAGGGTGTTGGAAAAATCAAATGAAAAAAAGAACAAGGGCAGGGGGACAGGATTATGACCAGGGAATGGCGTCAGAAAAAACGTTGGGCTGCAGTGATGGCAGGGATTCTCTGGGGTCTGCTGGTGTCTTTGTCTGCTGCATCCGGTGGTGTCCGGCAGGTGGTGGTGGTGGTCACCCTGCCCGTGCCGGCATGTGAAACCCATTTGACCCATTTTGTGGACCGGCTGGAGCAGATCAGGGAGGAAAGCGGCATCGGCATCGATCTGATCACCATCCGGGCCAATGGAGACCGGCAGTTTGCCGAAAACCAATTGACAAAAATTCTGGAAAAAGGCCGGCCCGACGTCGTGGTCACCATTGCCACCCTGGCGTCCCAGGCTGCTGTGACCGTGTTCAAAGACACCGGGGTGCCCATCTTTTTTTTCCAGGTGTCTGATCCCGTGGGGGCCGGTCTGGTCGAAAAAATCGGAGAACCCACGGGCACGAAGGTGACCGGCCGGGTGTTTACCGTGCCGGCACAGGTGCGCACCGGCCTTGCCATGCGCCTGGTCAGCCAGGCCGTGCCTGGGGACCGGCCCGTGGTTTTCGGGTATATCCATTCCACATACCCGTCGGCCAAGGGGGATCTCCGGCAGTTGAAAGCCATTGAAGCCCAGGGAAACCCTTTCCGGTTCGCCGACCATGACGTCACGTATGAAAAAGGACCGGGCGGTATGCCGGTCATGCTGGCGGCAGCTGCCAGGGGGGTTCAGGACCTGTCACGCCAAGTAGATTTCTGGTGGGAACCCCAGGGGCCCCTTGGGGAACATCCTGATTACACAAGGCTGCTCCTGGACCGGTCCGCAGTGCCCGTGGCCATGGGGCAGACCCTGGACAGCGTGAAAATGGGGGCGTTGATGCACATCACCCCGGATCTGGAAGCCGGGGGAAGGGAAGCGGCCAACTTTGTGGCGGCATTCCTGGAGGGGACGGATCCGGGGACCATTCCGGTGACGGCACCGGCCCGGTTCCAGCTGGGTATCAACCTGACCACGGCCCTGAACCTGAACATCGTGATACCCCCGGACATCCTGGCCCTGGCCGGTAAACATGTATACAGGTGACAAGAGACAAGAGACAAGAGACAGGAGACGGGGAACAAAATTGAAATGAAACTGCAGACAAAGATCGCCCTGGGCATCATCCCGCTGGTGTTGTGCAGTATTTTTGTGCTGGGGCTGTGGTCAATGAAAAAAACAGGAGACAATCTCCACCAGTCCGCGTTTCTGTATATGGACACCATCATCGATGGTTACATGCAGGATATCGTCCGGCACCATGATCTGCTGCAAACCAACGGGCTGGATGCCATTGAATCGTTTGTCACTGCATATCAGAACCAGGTGTTTGCGGCCGGCAGGGAAATGAAAATCGCTGAATCTTCCCATCTGTTTATCATGGATGCCGACGGGCACCTGAAATTCTGCTCAAAAGAAAACAGCAGGCAGAAGATGGAGTCTGTGTGGGGACCGGCTGCCCGGGCCGCTGCAAAGGGTGAAATCTTTCAGGCGGACGATGACGGTCATGTGTATGACGATGACATTGAAACCATGTATGTGGTCCGGTTGTTTCCCCCATGGGACTGGGTGGTGTTCTTTGCCATGGATCATGGGGTGCTCCATGCGGCGGAGCGTCAGATTCAACTGGCGACCACCGGCATCGCTGTTGTCTGTGCCGGTCTGCTGATCCTGATCATTCTCATGATGTTGAGACGGTTTTTTGTCAATCCCGTCAGGAAGATCGGCCGGGCCGCGTCTGCCATTGCAACAGGGAGCCAGGTGGACCGGATCGATGTCAGGTCAACAGATGAACTCGGGGACCTGGCCCGCCATATGGAAGCGATGTCCGCCGCCATCCAGCAGCAGCAGGCGGATATCATAAAAGCCAACCAGGAGCTGGAACAGCGGGTCAAGGCTCGTACCCGGGACCTGGAAACGGCCCTGTCCGAGATAAAAACCCTGCGGGGCATTATTCCCATCTGCTCCCACTGCAAGAAAATCAGGGATGATGACGGCTACTGGAATCAGTTGGAAACCTATATCCGGGACCATTCCGAAGCCCAGCTCAGCCATGGGATCTGCCGGGAATGCGCTGAAAAATACTATCCGGAAATGAATTTATATGATGACGATACCCTTGGAGAGTAAATTATTAATTTTACAAATATTTGTAAAATTAATAATTTGAGCAATTCTGCCCCGGGTCATTTCAGGCCGGGGGATATTGAAATTGAAACGGATGGCATTCCATGGTTTTGCTTTTTTAAAAACCACGAAGGACACGAAGGGAAAGAAGGAAGGACTTTTTCATGCTCTTCGTGTCCTTCATGGCAAAACAACCTGACGGCCCTGAAAAGATCACTTTTTTGTTGACAAGTATCAAAAAGGTCTGTAGACAAGGCCGATAGTCAGGATAAGAACATGAAACCGGAAATTAGCATGATGAAACGCATGACACCCCAGTTTGTATGTAATTTTGGACGCTTCTTCTTTTTTAGGAGCGTTCATCCGGTGTAATGTTTTATTGAATAATTGAGAATCATAAAGCCCCGGGTGGACAAGATAAGCCACCCGGGGCTTTTGTGTTTTTTTAAGGGCTTCGGGAAACAATCCTGAAGCCCTTTTGTTTTTTTACAGGCAGGAAACACCCCGACACGGGGCTGCCATTACAACAAGGAGAAAGCGAACATGAAACTCGTTCTGGACAAACAGATCACCCCGGACCAGGAATCCGGTGTTCAAACCCTGCTGGAAAAAGACGGCTGCATCAGCCGCACCATCACGGATGCCGGTCAAAAGGTGATCGGCATTGTAAAAAAAGGTGCTGGAAAGCCGGATGACTACCTGGACGTGCCGGGCATTGCTCAGGTACTGACGGTGTCCACCTCCCACAAGCTGGTGAGCCGGGAATTCAAGACCCAGGACACCCGGGTGGCCATCAACAATGTGGTGGTGGGCGGGGTCCGCATCGTGGTGATGGCCGGGCCCTGTGCCGTGGAAAGCCTGGATCAGGCCATGATCATCGCAAAACAGGTGAAACGATATGGGGCCGTGCTGTTCCGGGGCGGGGCATACAAACCCCGGTCCTCCCCATACTCCTTCCAGGGCCTGGAAGAGGAAGGGCTGAAAATTCTGGCACAGGTCAGGGAGGAGACCGGCCTGGGCGTGGTCACGGAGATGACCTCCCCTTCCCAGGTGGAACTGATGGAAAAATATGTGGATGCCGTCCAGATCGGGGCCCGGAACATGCAGAATTTCGAGCTGCTCAAATGCGCAGGGAAAATGCGCAAGCCCGTGGTGCTCAAAAGGGGACTGGCCGCCACCATCCAGGAGTGGCTCATGTCTGCCGAATACATCGCCGCCGGCGGGAACACCGACATTATTTTATGTGAGCGGGGCATCCGCACATTCGAACCCTATACCCGCAACACCCTGGATCTGTCCGCCATCCCCGTGCTCAAAAAGCTCACCCACCTGCCCATTGTCATCGATCCCAGCCATGCCACGGGGATCCGGGAAAAGGTCAGCCCCATGGCCAGGGCGGCCGTGGCGGCCGGGGCCGATGCCCTCATGATCGAGGTGCACCATGATCCGGACAATGCATTGTCCGACGGTCCCCAGAGCCTGTATCCGGAACAGTTTGGCAAGCTGATGCGTGATATCTACACCATCGCACCGGTGGTGGGCAAACAGCTGGATTTTGAGTACCTGAAAAAAGCGGAACTGATCCATGACCTGGATGAGAATGCCGTCAAAACCGCCGCGTTTATCGGCGAGTTCGGGGCATACAGCCACAAGGCGGCCCTGTCATATTTCGGGGATGATATCACGCCGGTCCCCATGAAGGGGTTCAAAGATATTTTTGAAGCCGTGGCAGCAGGCAGATCCGAGTATGGGGTGATTCCGCTGGAAAATTCGTTGTCCGGCTCCATCCACGAAAATTTTGACCTGCTCCAGGCGTATGATCTGAAAATCATCGGTGAGATCACCATCCGGATCCAGCATGCCCTGATCGCCCACAAAGGGGCGGTCAAAGACCATATCAAACAGGTCCTGGCACCGCCTCCGGCCCTGGCCCAGTGTTCGAACTACCTGGACCAGTACCCCTGGATGGAGCGGATACCCGTGGCTGCCACCTCCCGGGCGGTCAAACAGGTGAAGGATTCAGAGGACGTTCACCTTGCCGCCATTGCATCCACCATGGCGGCAAGGATTTTTGACATGCAGATCATAGATGAATCCATCGAGGACGATCCCAGGAATTTTACCCGGTTTGCCGTGATTGCCAGAGAATACAAAGGCCGCAAAAAAGTGGCCAAAACCTCGGTGATTTTTTCCACGGGCAACAAGCCGGGCGCCCTGTTCGAAGTCATGAAAATTTTCAGCGACTATGACATCAACCTGGTGAAGCTGGAGTCCCGGCCCATCCACGGCAAACCCTGGGAATACATGTTCTATGCGGACCTGGAGATTGATATCGAAAAAAAGGAACTGGCACCCGTGCGGGATCTGCTGGAGGAAACAACCGAAACCTTCCGGGTGCTGGGGCGGTATTGACCACTCGGATGAGACTATCCTCGACGGATGGGTACAATGGTGATCTCAACCCGGCGGTTCATGGCATGGTCAGAGGATATGGGGCGTGATTCTCCATATCCCACTGCATTGATCCGCCGGTCCAGCACTCCGTTGCGGATCAGTTCGTTTTTAACGGCCAGGGCTCTTCTTTCCGAAAGGCGCTGGTTGTATTCTTCAGAACCCCTGGTATCGGTGTGTCCGCCCACTTCGATGATGGTCTGGGGATATTTGATCATGACATCGGAGATCCGCCGCAATTCTGCCTGGGCACCGGGCAGCAATGTGCTTTTATCATACTCAAAAAAAGCTTCTCCTTTGAACGTGGCCCGCAAAATATCCTGTTCTCTGGAGATGCTGGCGGATTCTGATGTGGCGATGGCGCTGCGCAGATCCTGCTCCTGATTGTCCATGTAACGCCCGATCTGGTTACCTGCCAGGCCGCCCAATGCAGCGCCGATCCCGGCCCCGATCAGTGTGGCTTCCGTGTCTCCGCCGATCACCTGCCCGAGGGCGGCACCGACTCCTGCACCGACCCCTGCACCGACAGCAGTCCCCTGTCCTTGTTGCTTTTGCATGGTGGTGCAGGAAAAAAGGCTTACAAGCACGGCGATACACATAACGGCAAGAAAATTGTTTTTCATTTTTTGGATCTCCTGATTGCGATGTTTGAAATACGTTTCTTTTACATACAGCTAAAATTCAATGATGTTGAAAAAACAAAGATTCATATCCAATTTTCATCTGTGACATTGAATTTTTGTGCATTTTCTTAACCGAGTAAGATAATCACTGCTTTGAAAATGTACACCTTGTCATAAATTTTTCTGGGTCAATCCAAGATACAGCGGCCATGCTTTGATTGACGCGATATCGTTCAATACGGCTTTTTCAAGTGACCCGTGCCGGGGGGTTCCTGTGGGTTTCACCCTCTGCCGCGTTTGACATGGAGTAGGGCATGGCTGCGCTGAACGGCAAAAACTGCGGGCAGGTGTGTCCTCAAACAATTTGCCGTTCTTACCGCTTCGCCATGCCCAACTCCATGTAGCAAACGCGTCAGAATGGGATTCAACCCACAGGAACCCCCCGGCACTAGTCGTTGATGGCAGCGGTGAACCGGAACGAAGTCTGGATACCTCCCTGAATAATGGCCATGCCCAGAGTTGCACAACAAATATATAAACGGGAGATGGAATGAGCGGAGTGGAGCCGGGTATGATTTGTACAGCGGAGCCCCTGGTGGGGGTGCCTTGCTGACGGACTGTCGGAGCCACCCCGTGGATTCCAGGCCGGCAGCAAGGTACCCCCACCAGGGGCGGTCTACTGCCAACCAAGCATGAATCACCCCGATCATTGGATCCGGCCGGTGGGACGGGTGTATGTAAGATAACGTTACAGCGGTTATCCTGCATCTCCGGGTGTGTTGAAATCCCGGATGAAGATCTCCCAGAATGCCACGAACAATGCCGCTAACAGGGGCCCCATGACAAATCCGTTGATGCCGAACAAAACAAATCCGCCCAGGGTGGACAGCAGCACCAGGTAATCCGGCAGTTTGGTATCTCTGCCCACCAGGATGGGCCGCAGAAAATTGTCCACCAGGCCGATGACCCCGGCCCCGAACCCGATGAGCACCAGGCCCTGTATCCAGCTGCCTGTTGCAAACAGATAGATGGCCACCGGACCCCAGATCAGGCCGGCCCCCACCATGGGGATCAAAGACAGCAGGGTCATGATCACCCCCCACAGCAGCGGGGCCGGAATACCCAGTATCCAGAAAATAATCCCCCCCAGGCTGCCCTGAACCACGGCCACCACCAGGTTGCCTTTGACCGTAGCCCGGGTGACTTCGGCAAATTTGGCGAACAACAGGCGTTCCCGTTCATCTCCCAGGGGCAGGGCCCGGGCCAGCTGGGCCACCAGCCCGGAGCCGTCCCGGAGCGTGAAAAAGGTCAGGTACAGCATCAATCCCAGGCTGACAACCCATTGCACCGCATCCTGGCCGAACTGCATTGCGTTCTGGGCAATGAACCGGCTGGCGGCAATGGCGGCATTGGATAATTGCGCTTTGAACTGGGTCAGATCCAGATTGAGCCGGTCCATCAGTGCCTGGATGGCCGGAAAGGCCTGGCGGATCTGCTCGATGCGCTGTCCGATATCGATGTCACCGCTTTGCAGGCGCTGGTACAGGGCCGCCCCTTCCTGGAAAAAAGAGACCAGCACAAACAGGGTTGGAATGACACCGATGGTGATGACCACCACCAGTGAGGACAATGCCGCCAGAGTGGGCCGGTTGTTCCACAATTGTAAAAAACGCTGCTGCAAAGGAAAAAACAGCAGCCCCACCACACAGGCCCAGAACACGGCACCGAAAAATGGTTTGAGCAGAAAAAAAAACAGTGCGGTCACCAGGACCAGCATGGCCAGAAATGATCCTTGTTCCAGTTTTTTCATCAAAAAAATTGTCCCATCCTGATTGATTGAGGTTCGTTTACTGTGTAGACGGCTGATCTTGTGTATATATCAGATCAGCAAAACAGGCAAATGAGAATTCAAAAATCCCGCCGAGGGAAAAGTACGATGAAGAATCCGGCGACGGGATTAATCGATCGCCTGAGATGCAAAATAGCCGGCTGCCACCGAAGCTCCGATGATGATACCCCCGCCGGCCAGGGTGGAAAGCGCAGGGATTTCTCTGAGAAAAAAAAATGCCAGCACAATGCCGTAAACCGGCTCCAGCCCGGTGATCACCGAGGCGGTCTGGGCCCGGATCTGTTTGAGGGAACTGATGAACAGGGTATGGGACAGGGCCGTGCACACCACTCCTAAAAAGACCAGGGCCGGCAGATCCGTTGCCGCCGGTGCCCGGGGCTGGATCAGGATCACAGGAATCACCAGGCACAGGGCAGCAAACAGATTCTGATAAAACGCGACGGCCACGGCATCCGATACCCGGACATTTCTGCGGTTCACCAGGGCCAAAATGGCAAAGGTCAGGCCGGACAGAATGCCGAAAATTCCGCCCAGCGTGGTCTGATTGGATAGATCCGGTTCCGGAATGACCAGGCAGATGCCGATGAATACGACAACGGCCGTCAGGATATCTTTGCGGGCCAGCGGTTCTTTGAACACCAGCGGCTCCATGAACGTGACAAACAATGGGAAGGTGGAAAAGGTCACCAGGCCCACGGCCACGCTGGAGATCTGGATCGACAGAAAGAAAAAATACCAGTGAACCGCCAGCAGCGCACCCTGAAGAATGAACAGCCCCATTCCCTGTCCCGGAATGTCAGACAGCCTTGTCCCGGAGATCAGCCGGGCATACAGGCCCAATGCCATGGCCGCAAACACGGTTCGTCCCAGAACGATATATAACGGGCTTGCATCGATGAATTTGCCGAACAGCCCGGACAGGCCGAACAGCAGCACGGCACTGTGTATCCGGAACAATGCATGGGCCGCCGCTGCCGCGGGTCCGGGGTGTTTCATCGGTATAAGGCCCTGGACCTACCGGGTCAGCTGGCGGTATTTGATGCGGGTGGGAGCGTCCGCCTTGATGCCCAGCCTTTTTTTGCGGTCTTTTTCATAATCGGAATAGGCCCCGTCGAACATCAGGGTCTGGCTGTCTCCTTCAAAGGCCAGGATATGGGTGGCGATGCGGTCCAGAAACCACCGGTCATGGCTGATGATGACAGCGCACCCGGCAAAGTTTTCCAGGGCCTCTTCCAAAGCCCGCATGGTATTGATATCCAGGTCATTGGTGGGTTCGTCCAGCAGCAGCACATTGGCTTCCTGCTGGAGCATGCAGGCCATGTGCACCCGGTTGCGTTCCCCGCCGGAGATCTCTTCCACCTTTTTCTGCTGGTCCGTCCCCGAAAAGTTGAATTTACCCACATAGGCCCGGGCATTGATCTCCCGGCCTCCCAGGACCAGGGTGTCACTGCCGCCGGAGATGGTCTCGAAAATGGTTTTTTCCGGGTCCAGGGAATCCCGATCCTGGTCCACATAGGCCAGGTTCACGCTCTGACCCAGCTCGATGGTACCGGTATCCGGTGTTTCCCTGCCGGTGATCATGTTGAACAGCGTGGTTTTGCCCGCGCCGTTGGGGCCGATCACCCCGACAATGGCGCCCGGGGGAATGACAAAATTCATGTCTTGAACCAGCAGCCTGTCTTCAAACGCTTTGGTGACATGGTCTGCCACAATCACCTTGTCTCCCAGCCGGGGACCGGGGGGAATGAAGATTTCCATCTCCCGTTCCTGTTCGCCGGCATCTTTTTTGAGCAGGTCTTCATACGCTTTGATCCGGGCCTTGGACTTGGATCGCCGGCCTTTCGGGGACAGGTGGATCCATTCCAGTTCCCGCTCCAGGGTCTTTTGGCGTTTGCTCTCGCCCTTTTGCTCGATGGCCAGCCGTTTTTGTTTCTGTTCCAGCCAGGAAGAGTAATTGCCTTTCCAGGGAATGCCTTCGCCCCGGTCCAGTTCCAGAATCCAGCCGGCCACATTATCCAGAAAATACCGGTCATGGGTCACCGCGATGATGGTGCCTTCATACCGGTTCAGGTGTTCTTCCAGCCAGGCCACGGACTCGGCGTCCAGGTGGTTGGTGGGCTCGTCCAGCAGCAGGATGTCCGGTTTGGACAACAGCAGCCGGCACAACGCCACCCGCCGTTTCTCCCCGCCGGAGATAAGGTTGACCAGGGTGTCTTCAGGCGGGCACCGGAGCGAATCCATGGCCATTTTCAGACGGGCGTCCAGGTCCCAGGCATCCCCGTGGTCCAGCTGTTCCTGGATTTTTCCCTGTTTTTCGATGAGCTGATCCATCTCGTCTTCGGACATGGGTTCGGCAAATTTTTCAGAAATTTTTTCATATTCCGCCAGCAGGTCCACAGTGTCCTGGACCCCTTCCTCCACCACCTCCCGGACGGTTTTGGTCGAGTCCAGCAAAGGTTCCTGTTCTAAAAATCCGATGGTGTATCCCTTGGACAGGATGGTTTCACCCGTGAATTCCGTGTCTTTGCCGGCCATGATCCGGAGCAGTGAACTTTTGCCCGATCCGTTGAGTCCCAGGACCCCGATTTTGGCCCCATAGAAATAGGACAGGGAAATATCCTTGAGCACCTGGCGTTTGCCATGGAATTTGCTCACATGGATCATGGAATAGATCACTTTTTTGGTATCTTCGGTCATACAGTCTCCTTGACAGAAATTAATGGTACTGCGTGATCACCGGTTCCTTGAGGATCAGGTCCACGGCTTCCGCTGCTGTCTTTGCCACATCAGGAAAGCTGTCTCCGATTTTGGCGATCTGGCGCAGGTTTTCCGCGGTGCGCAGAATCAGCCTGGCAAAATCGCCTTCTGCGTAATCAGACCCGGTCATCAGTTCATCCCAGGGGGTGTCATGGGCCCAGCCATACATGAGCGCTGCCGGCTGCACAAAGAGATTGGGGGCGGAAAATCCGCTGGACAGCAGTTTCAGGGCAAAAGGCTTCAATCCTTTTCGAATCTCCAGAAATCCTTGTTTGAGGCGTTTGGGAAGGGCCCCTTCAAACAGCAGGTCGTCTTTGAACTCTTTTTCATTGACAAAGGCGGCCATGATGGCGGCCATCAGGGCCGGATCCTGGTCCGGCAGCAGGTTTTCCCGGATCCCCTGGGCCACCAGCAGCGGGGAGTCGATTCTCAGCTTGGAGGCCCACAACCCGTCCTCGGTCAGACTGCCCTCCCGGGTGATGAATCCTTCCTCCGCCAGAAACGACATATGGGCCAGAAAATCATTCCATAACAGGGCCAGGTCCTGACCGAACCGCTTTCTGGCGGCCTTGGACCTTTTTTCACCGGCAGCAATCAGGTAAGATGCAAACGAGTTGTCCAGCAGGGTCCGGATCTGGTCGGGGCTGTGGGAAAGCAGCAGGTTCAACACCATGGAAAAATCGATCTTGATCTGGCTGTCCACATCCAAAGCCGGCGCGTTCACCAGTCCGGCAATGCCTTTCAGATCCATGAATTTGCCGGGCAGCACCAGGGCGAACCCGATATTGTCCATGCCCCGGCGGCCGGCCCGGCCGGCCATCTGCTGGAATTCACTGGGGCTCAACGTCTGGAAGTCCACCCCGTTGAACCGGTCGGAATTGAGGATTACCACGGACCGGGCCGGAAAGTTCACCCCGGCCGCCACCGTGGAGGTGGCAAACATGGCATTGAGCAGTCCTTTGGCCATCAGGGTTTCCACCACCACTTTCCAGGCGGGCAGATGCCCGCTGTGGTGGGCCCCGCACCCTTTTTCCTCCAGATCCCGGCGATGGGGGTGACTGCTCAGATGGGGATTGCCCGCCACCAGCTCCGCCACCGACGCTTTCAGGTCCGCTTTTTTGTGCGGGGTTTTGTTCAGCAGGCCGGCATTGCACAATTTCAGGGCGTTGTCGCATTCGGCCCGGGATTTTAAAAAGAAAATGGCCGGAAGCAGATCATATTGGTCCAGGATCGTCAGGATCTGTCCGAAATCAGGCAGCCGTCCCGGCGGGGCC
Source organism: Desulfotignum sp. (assembly GCA_011389555.1). Classification (GTDB taxonomy): domain Bacteria; phylum Desulfobacterota; class Desulfobacteria; order Desulfobacterales; family Desulfobacteraceae; genus Desulfotignum. The sequence goes on from JAABUD010000034.1 coordinate 55,231, forward strand.
AGAATCGGCGGTTTTTTGATGTTGGCAAACTTGAACACCTTGTCATGAAGTTTGGCCCCGGAAGCCCCTTCGGTCTTATTCATCAGCGGATACAAGGTGCCGGACGGATGGAGAAAGATGGGATGCAGCGGCACCGGACGTTGTTTGTTTTCCACGATGCGGCAGGTACGTCCCCGGATGGCGGTCAGCCAGCCCGCGATCTGGTCCGGGTTGCCGATGGTGGCGGACAGCAGCAAAAGCGGGATGCGCACCGGCAGGTAGATCATGATCTCTTCCCACACCACCCCGCGTTCCGCATCCCCCAGAAAATGAGCCTCATCCAGGATGATCAGATCGCAGTTCAGGTTCTCTCCCGTGTGCATGGCATCATACAGCTGGTTTCTCAAGATTTCCGTGGTGCCGATGATCACGTCGGCATCGGCGTTTTCCTTGATATCCCCGGTGAGGATCCCGACATTTTCTTCACCGAACAGCTGGGAAAACCGGGCATGGATGGAGTTGGTCAACGCCTTGAGCGGGGTGGCGTACCAGACCCGGCCTTTTTTTGCCAGGCAGTTCCGGGTGGCTTCCTCGGCAATCCAGGTTTTTCCCGCTCCGGTGGGGGCGGTCACCAGACAGTCTGCTTCCTGGATGGCGGCAATGGCTTCGACCTGGAAAGGGTCCGGTGAAAAAGATCGGTCTTCCGGCACCCCGATTTTTTCAAAGATGCGTTTGAGCCCCTTGTCCGCACCGGGCTTCATGGGCGGCATGTTTGCAGGTTTGCGCCGGGGGCGTTTACCCCGGTAATTTCGTTTTGTATTCATGTGTGCCAAGTGTAATCAATATCTGTAAATTGTGCAAGCCCTGCGTTCCTTGCTGCACGGTGAATTCATTTTCAGCTCCGGCCCAGCCGGTGCATGGCCAGGCCGGAGCCCACAATGAGAATCCCCCCGGCAAACAGGTGCCAGGAGACCGGTTCCATGAGAAAGACAATGCCCACCACGGCGGTAAACAGGGTCTCACTGGACATGTAGGCGGCCCCTTCAAAGCCCTTGCAGAAAAAAAATCCCTGGTTCATGAGCAGCTGGGCCGCCACCGACACAAAGACAATGCCGCCGGCCATGGTCCATTCAACCGCAGAGGCCGGGACGATGGGGTGGGCCATGCAATAGGGCAGGGTGGCCAGGGTGCCCATGGTGCAGAAATAAAAATAGATGATCACCGGCCCGTTGTGCTCCCGCAAAGACCGGATGATGGTCACGGTGAATCCGGCAAAAACCGCGCCGGTGATGGCCATGGCCTGGCCCAGGGCGTTGGCGGACAGCCGGAAGTCGAACAGGATGGCCACCCCTGCCAGAAGTATCCCGATACAAGCGATCTGAAACCGGTTCACCTGCTCCTTGTATATGAGAAAACCAAACAGGGCCGCAAACGCGGGATAGGAATAAAACAGCACCACGGCCGTGGACATGGGCAGCAGGCGCAGGGCCGAGACCACAAAGAAAAATGCCAGGGAACCGGTGCATCCCCGGAGAATCAGCAGCGGGATCTTATGTCCTTTAAATGGATTTTTCCTGCGGCTGAACACCAGCGTCAACACCAGCATTCCCCCGAAACACCGGATGAATCCCAGGTGCCAGACCGTGTAGGGTTCCGGCATCAGTTTGACCAGGGTGGACATGAGGGTGAACAGCAGGGCTGCCGACAGCATGAACAAGGGGCCTGCCGTGCGGGCATCCATGAGAATGGTTCGGGTGGAGGTGTGTGGCATATGTCAATGGTCCTTGAAGTCCGTGGGTCAATCAATGGTGTAAAATAGACCCGGCATGCCATGTGTGTCAAACAAATTGCGGCGTGGTTCCGGAATCATTGGATTTTTTGTTGGATACGGCTGAAAAATGGTGGTATGGTTTGAGGAAAAATCAGACAATTGTGATGGCACAAAAAACAGTGGGTGAAAAAATAAAATGAATCTGTCCCGGTTCCAATTTAAAAGATTGCAGACACGGCTTCTGATTTCCCTGTTACTCCCTGTGCTGGTCATTGTCCTTTTGGGCGGGGCGGCCAGTTTCTGGTATTCCCGGGGCATCATGCTCGACCAGTGGAATGAATCCGCTGTGGTCAAGCTCCAGCGGGCGGCCCATAATATCGAGATGCGGCTTCTCAAGCCGGTGGACCTGCTCAATATCCTGTTTCAGGTGTCTGACCGGAAAGGCATCGTGATATCCCCGGATCAGGTGGTGGATTATCTGCGGGTCATGGACGGGGTGGTGTCTGCGGCGTATGATCCGGCGGATCCGGCAGCCGTCCCTCCGACAGGGAGGATGCCCGGCATGGGGCATATGGACCGGATGAACGTGGCGGAACACCCCGGCATGCGGTTTTCCCGGTCTCAAATCGCCAGTGTGTCCAGCCCCCGGTATCATGCCGATGAGCAGGGCAGAACCGTGACCATGCATATTTCCCTGTTCGGGGTGTCGGAAAAACGGCTGGGGGATCTGGTCATCCGGATGGATTTTAATTTCCTGCTCAAAGATATTCTGGCCCTGGGGTGGTGGCAGAGTGACATGGCCTGTATTGTCGATGAGACCGGTGACTATATGGCCCATACCAACATGGCCATGACGGATCGACGGACCCTTGGGGGATCCGATGATCCGCTGGAGCAGGCTATTTTGGAAAAAATGAATTCCCAGCCGTTCGGCACCGTTTCCCTGGACGGACATCCCCCGGATCTGATTGCGGGATTTTACAAACTGGCGCAGGTGCCCTGGACCATCATCATGTTTGCCGACGGCCACAAAATTCTGGGACCCATCGTGACATACAGAAATGGCCTTGCCCTGGGCGTTTTTATACTGGCCGCCCTGGTGCTGGTATTGATCCGGTTTCACATGTGCCGGATGGTGAGACAGATCCAGCAGTTGTCAGAAAAGGCTCAGGCCGTGGCAGAGGGAGAGTATGGATCCCCCATCCCTGTGGAAAGCCGTGATGAAATCGGGCAGCTGGTGGAAAGCTTCAACACCATGGTCAAAGGACTGGAGGAGCGGGATCATATCCGCAACAGTTTTGGCCGGTATGTGGACCCGGATTTTGCCAGGACCCTGATGGCGCACCCGGAGGCCGGCCAGCTGGGAGGGGTCCGGCGGGAAGCAGTGATGCTCATGTCGGATATCCGCGGGTTCACCAACCTGTCCGAGACTCTGGAGCCTGAGATGATCGTGGCCATTCTGAACCGGTATTTTTCCCATATGATCGAAATTATCCGGACCCACCAGGGCATAATTGTGGATTTTTACGGGGATGCGATTCTGGTGTTTTTCGATCCTTTGGATGAACCGATCCAGAAAACCGTCCGGCGGGCCGTGCAGTGTGCCTTTGCCATGCAGGACCGGATGCCGGGGGTGAACCGGGAGTTGAAAGAGCAGAACATGCCCGATCTTTCCATGGGCATCGGCCTCCATGCCGGCCAGGTGGTGGTGGGGAATATCGGCTCCACCACCCGTGCCAAGTATGGCGTGGTGGGATCGGCCGTCAACATCACCAGCCGGATCCAGGAACAGGCCCGGAAGCGACAGATCCTGGTGTCCAATGCGGTGCTGAACCACGCAGCAAAATGGGTGGCGTTGCAGGTGCGGTCGTCTTTTCCGGCCGACCTGAAAGGGGTGGACCGGGCCATGACCCTGCATGTGATCGAGCCGGCGGATGAAACCCTGCCGGCGGCGTAAGGTTCGCGATGCACTGGAAAGTGTCGGTGATGCAGCGATCATGGGGCCGTTTTATGGATGGGAGGATAAAATCTGATCCAGGTCCAGGCCATATTTTTTGATTTTATTGTTCAACGTCGTTCGGGTGATGTTCAGTAATTTCGCCGCCTCTGTCTTGTTGCCGCCGGTCTGTTTCAATGTCTGTATCAGGGCCATGGCTTCAACTTCATCCAGGGATTTTCCCCCCAGTTCCGGCAGGGGATTTTGGGAAACCTCATCCGGCCGGTAGTTTTTCACCACATCCGCCGGCAGATCTTTTTCTGAAATATACTGCCCCATGGACAGGATCACGGCTCTTTCAACGGCATTTTCAAGTTCCCTGACATTGCCCGGCCATGGATGCTTCATCAGGGCATCCATGGCCACGGGCGTGAATCCCTTGAACCGTTTCCGGTTTTTTTGTGCGTACCGGGTCAGGAAATGCTGGGCCAGCAGGGGAATGTCATCCGGCCTCTCCTTTAAAGAGGGGATCTTGATATTGATGACGTTCAAGCGGTAAAACAGGTCTTCTCTGAACCGGCCGTTTTCGACTTCCTGTTCCAGGTGTTTGTTGGTGGCCACGATGATCCGGACATCGATGCGGATGGGCCGGTCACTGCCGATCCGCTGGATCTCTCTTTCCTGGATGGCCCGCAGCAGTTTCACCTGCATGGACGGTGGAATATCCCCGATTTCGTCCAGAAAAACAGTGCCTTTGTCCGCGTGCAGAAACAGGCCGTCTCTTTTTTTGTCCGCGCCGGTGAACGCACCTTTTTCATGGCCGAACAGTTCCGATTCCAGAAGCGTTTCATTCAACGCGGCACAGTTGATGGAGATCAGCTGATTTTTGTTTCGGGCGCTGTGATCATGAATGGCTTTGGCAAACAGCTCTTTTCCGGTTCCGCTGTCTCCGGTGATCAGAATGGTGGCATCCGTGGGGGCCGCGATCGTGGCGGTTTCCATCACCGCTTTCATGGCCGGGCTGGTGCCGATGATGCGGGAAAACCCGGTGTCAGCAGACATCCTTTTTTTCAGGTCCGCATTTTCCCGGGTCAGGTGAAAATGGCTCATGGCCCGTTCGATGGTGAGTTTCAGGTCATCAAAGTTCAAGGGTTTGGTCAGATAGTCATAGGCCCCCAGTTTCATGGCTTCCACGGCCTTGTCCACCGAAGAATAGGCGGTCATGATGATGATGGGAATGGCCGGGTTTACTTTTTTGATTATTCCCAGGGCCTCCATTCCGTCGACATTCGCCATTCTCACATCCATGAGCACCAGATCATAGGGGGTCTTTTCGACTTCGCTGATGGCGTCTGCCCCGTCTGTGGCACTGTCGATGGCGTGGCCCAGGCTTTTTAAAACGGTTCGGAGCATGGACAGGTGGGCCGTGTCATCATCAACGATCAGGATGTTGCCTTTCATGGTCATTCCTTTTGCCGGTTTTCAAGCGGGATTGAAATAAAAAAAGTGGTTCCCTTTCCTTTGACACTGTCGAGCCAGATGGTGCCGTTATGGCCTTCGATGATTTTGTGGACAATGGCCAGTCCCAGCCCGGTTCCCTTTTTTTTGGTGGTAAAATAGGGATTGAACACAGCGGCCTGGTCATCGGGCAGAATCCCTTCCCCCGTATCGGAGACGGCAAAAAGAACGGCATCTTCATGCACCCGGACACCCACTGTCAAATCTCCGCCATGGGGCATGGCCTGCATGGCATTGATGAAAAGGTTCATCAGTACCTGACTGAAACGGTCCGGATCCACAAAGAGGTCAGGAAGCGAAGCATCTATTTTTTCCTCTATCCGGATGCCGGTACTTTCAGCCTCATGCCGGATAATGCGCAATGTGTTCTTGATCAACGGGCCCGGGTGCACGGGACCCCGCTTTAAATCCGGCGGTCTTGCAAACTCCAGCAGTTCTGAAATAACCCGGTCCACCCGGTCAATCTCTTCAACCAGTAATTGCGCCGCTTTTTTGTTTTCACTGTCATCTTCAAACAGGCTGCCGAAAAAACCGGCATATCCTTTGATGGAACTCAAGGGGTTCCGGACTTCGTGGGCAATGCCCGAGGCCAGTGTTCCCAGCGCGGCCAGTCTTTCTTTTCTCCTGATTGTCAACTCCAGTGCCCGGATCTGGCTCAAATCTTTTACAATAAAGAGAAATCCGATAAAATCACCGGCCTGGCCGAAAATTTTTGTCACCATCACGGAAACAGGGGTTGGGCCGGATTTTTTCGCGTTGACAACGATCTCTTTTTCAATCCCCTTTCCATGCTCATCCGTGATCTTACGCAGATGCCAGATGATGCCGGGAAGAACGGCATCGGCTGTTTTATCCGTTACCCCGGAAATATCGATTCCCAGAAGAAAACAGGCGGTATCATTCATATACCGGATGTGCCGGTGCTTATCCACAATGATGATCCCCATGGGAAGGCTGGCAATGGTTTCTGCGGCAAAGGCCCGGGTGTCCTGGAGCAGTCTGCGGGAACGCACGACTTTGCGGGACCAGAACAACGAAACAATTCCGGCCAGCCCCACGAGAAAAACAATGGTGATCATCAAAATATTGTGGTGCAGGTCTTCGGCAACAGCCTGGTCAAAAAGGTGTGCATCCATTCCGATGAATATCATGGGTCTGGTTTCCGCATCAATGCCCGGGGAGAGGGACATCACCTGCCTCTCAGTCTGGTATCTCTGTTTTTTGACAATTTCCGGAGATACAGGAAGAAAAGATTTGTACACTTCAAAATACCGTGTGTTATTTTCTTTTTCAACAATCCGCCATCCTGGTTCGGTGGGTGCAGTTATCTGATTTTTACATGCGGTGTCATCGATCTGTGAGCCGATCATTTCGCGATCATTGTGGGCCAGAATCTTTCCGGATGGGTCCACCAGAAACATATAAGAGATATCCGGCCGGGATGCGGTGTGTTCCAGCATTTTCTGCAAAAAATGGTGACTGCCCGGTATCCCGGTTCCGGCATCGGCTTCAAAAGACTTGATCCATGCCGCCCCTTTTTCCTTTAAGTGGCTGCCCACATGCTGTTTTTCCCGGTTATACATCATAATGGTCTGAAAAATGATAATCACCATGAGCACAAAACTGATGCCGATGGTGATCCATGGGGAGGCAGAAACCATAAACCGGTTTGTTTTGTTAAAATTCATTCTCTGCGGTTTCCTGACGATGATTAAAATATAACCGATCTCATCCAGTCGAATGTACAAATTTTAATCATTTTCACGTGGTCTTGCAACCGGTTTGTGCGGGGAGAGACAGGAAAAGATTCAATAATTTCTTTTATTTTAAATGGTTATGAAAAATATGACAATGTGGTATAGTCATTGCAAATCCTATTCAGTCAGAATGAATGACACTGTTTGAAATAATCAATACATATATCAGGAGTAAAAAATGGGTAGCTGTAATTTCATAGGTTCAGGCATGGGACACTGGGGGATTGGCGGAGGCGTCATCGGATGGGGCATCACTTTGCTCATCATCGGTCTGGTTGTCCTGGTTCTGCTTCAATTGAATAAATCCGGCAGGAAGCGTGATCCGCATGCCGATACAATGGATTCTTTGAAAATTGTAAAATCACGATATGCCAAAGGGGAAATCACGGAACAGGAATACCTGCGGATGCGGGATGTTCTGTACAACAATCATACATCCTAAAGTAAGGGCGGGTTTTTATGGAAATCAGAAAAAAAATAAAATACAGAGAGCTGCAACGCAAACTGGTTCTGGTTTTTCTGTGTTTTGGTATCCTGGTGTTGTGTCAGAACAACGCCCGGGCAGCAGAACAAGAAGATCTGACAAAACTGGACTCCAGCCTGTCAACGACCATAAGATTGTCAGATCTGCTTACCTATGCCTATTTGTCCAGTCCGGCCATCACTGCGTCCAAAAAATCCTGGCAGGCGTTTATTGAAAATTACAGGGTCGGCAAAAGCTACCCAGATCCCCAGCTGGCCGCCACCTATTTTCCCCGGCCCATTGAAACCCGGCTTGGCCCCCAGGACTGGAGCCTGACCCTTTCCCAGGTGATTCCCTTTCCAGGCACCCTGTCCCAAAAGGCCCGGGTCCTGGAGGCAGATGTTGCAATCTCCAGACTCAAGGTGGACAAGGCCGTTAAAACCATTGTCACTGAGGTGTCTTTGGCATTTTACGAACTGGTGTATATCCAGAAAGCCATGGCAGTGGCACAGGCCAACCTGGACTTGAATCACCAGATGCTGCAGATCAGCGAAAACGCCTATGCAGATGACAAAGCCCTGTTTTACGATGTATCCAAAGCCCGTTCCCAGACCGCCCAGATACAATATGATATCCTGTTGCTAAAGGAGCTGGAAAAAACACAAAAAACAACCCTCAACACCCTGTTGAACCGTCCCCCCGCAGCATTGCTGGGACATGCGGCAGGCACCCTGCCACAAAAAGCGGTGTATTCTCTGGATGAGGTGTATGAACTTGCCATGCTGCACCAGGAAGATATCCTCATGGCTGAGGAAAAGGTGCACAAATCAGAACAGGCCATACAGCTGACACGGCTTGAAACCCTGCCTTCATTCAAGCTGGGCCTGTTTTATGCCGGCATTGGTGATCCGGATGTGCCAAATCCGCCGCCCGATGCCGGTGACGATGCGGTGGGGGTGCAGTTCGGCATGAACATTCCCTTGTGGTCTGGAAAAAATAAAAGCCGGACCGCACAGGCTTTGGCAGAAAAACAAAAAGCACAGGCACAGAAAACCGAGGCCGCCAACAGGGTCAAGGCCGGGATCAGCCGACTGTGGTTCAAGCTGGAAAATGCCGAACGGCTGATAATCCTGTATGAAAAAAATCTGCTTCCCCAGGCGGTCTCTTCCGTACAGACGGCAGAAACCTGGTTCAAACAGGGCCAGGGCAGTTTTGCCGATTTTCTGGAAATCCAGGCAACTGCCTACAATTTTCAATTGTCCCTTGAACGGGCCAAAGCTGATTACGCCAAAACCCTGGTACTGCTTGAGCAGACAGCCGGTGCCATCCTGGATGCGAAAATCACGCCAGACACAGGAGAAAAAAAACCATG
>JAABUD010000023.1 GCA_011389555.1 Desulfotignum sp.
GGGGTTTTGATCAGAAATTCATGGGCGGCGGTCTGCACAATGGTATATTTGTCTTCGGCCTTGAAAAAAATCACCTGGGCCACCGGGATGAATCGCAATTCATCCCCGGTTTTGACCGTGATCAGGCTCAGGTGGTCCGGGGGATCCCGGTTTTCAATGAGCCGGATCACTTTCTGGATCTGTTGTCGGGATGCCGGATCCTGAGTGCGGTACTGTTTTTTGAGCCGGGCGATGGTGACGGCCAGCCGGTCCGGGTTCACCGGCTTGAGAATGTAGTCCACAGCCGCACTCTCAAAGGCCTGAACCGCATACTGGTCATAGGCGGTGATGAACACGATGCTGCACCGGCCCCTGGATTTTTTCGCCACTTCCAGGCCCGTCATTCCCGGCATCCGGATGTCGAGAAAGGCGATGTCCGGGTCGGTTTTCTCCAGCAGGGCCAGGGCCTCCAGGCCGTTTTCTGCCTGGCCGGTGACGGCCAGTTCCGGCCACAGGTTGTCCAGGTGCCTGACCAGGCTGGCCCGGATGATCTCTTCATCATCGGCCACAATGGCGGTCAACGGTTTCATGGTGACCCTTTCCCCCGGATGTCCGCCAGGGGCACCTGGATCGTGACAATGGTGCCGTTTGGCCGGTTCCGGGTCAAGGTCACCTGTGCGGTATTTCCGTAAATACTTTCCAGGCGCCGGCTCACGTTGTTCAGGCCGATTCCGGCCCGGACCCCGGTAGCATCCAGACCGGTCCCGGTGTCTGACACGGTGATAACAAGGTTCAGGCCCGACACCCGGCAGTCAATGGTGATCTTCCCACCGTCCACGTTGGGTTCCAGACCGTATTTCAGGGCGTTTTCCACCAAAGGCTGGATCACCAGGGGCGGAAACGGCAGATCAGGCATTCCCGTATGGTCAGTGATGTCAAACGCCAGGCGGGATCCCATACGGATTTGGAAGATGGTCAGATATCTGCGGACCAGGTCCAGTTCCCGGGACAGGGTGACCATCTCCTGCCGGGTCCGGTCCAGAGAGATCCTCAGGTATTCATTCAGGTCCATGAGCATCTGCCTGGCTTTGTCAACATCCGTGTCCATCAGGGAGAGGACGTTGGACAGGGTGTTGAACAGAAAATGGGGTTCGATCTGTGCCTGGAGGAGCCGGAGGGTGGTCATGGCCGCCTCTTTTTCCATTGTCAGCCGCTTGACGGTTTCCTCCCGGATCTGTCTTTCCGATGCTGCCAGCCGTTCCCGGGCCATAAAAAAATAGGTGATGGGTACCCCGAATACAACGCCGAATACAGCGATCTGGGAGAACACCCGGGTATATGCCATGGAGAATTCATCCAGAAAATACAGATACCACCCGGACAGAACCCCGCCGGCCGCCACCCCTGCGATCAGCCCGGCGGCAATACCGGGGATCAGCCATTTTTTCCGGGCCTGTTCCCAGAAAATCATGGCCTGGCGGACACACAGGCAGATGGACAACCCCGTGAGCTGGGAGATCACCCAGACATCCCGAAACCCGGATTCCCGGATCACCATGACATGCAGGACCAGGGCAATGGCGGTATTGAACACCGCAGTCATGGCCAGGGTTTGGATGATAGGGTTTTGTTTGAACATGGGTCAATTTACTAAAACCCACGGGCAAGTGCAATGTCATTCATCCCCTTATTCTGTCATTCATCGCTTTGATGGCCCCGTTCATCTGTTTTGTATTGGCCGGGGGGGGGAAGGCGGTGCATATTTTTGGAAAACGGCAGAAAAAAGATCTGTCAAGAAACGGTGTGATACTAATTTTTATCAAAGGGGGGAAGCAATGGAACATCGTTGGGTTGTTTCGGTGATGGCCGCTGTCCTGATCGCCACGGCCGCTGTGGCGGCACCATCGTCAGACCTGGGCGATACGGGTGCCTGCCGGCTGGAGATCCATGTGACCGGTTTTGGCAGCGATCAGGGAAAGGCAAAGATCGCACTGGTCAATTCCAGGGACAGTTTTGAGTCAGAGGATGCACAGTTCATGGGAATCAACAGCCCGGTCATCGACGGACAGGCGCGCCTGATCCTGACCGTCCCCTGGGGGGAATACGCTGTCAAGGTGTTTCATGATGAAAACGGCAATGATCAGCTGGATACCCGGATGTTCGGCATCCCAAAGGAACTGTATGGGTTTTCCAACAACGCCCGGGGCACCTTTGGCCCTCCGGATTATGATGACGCGCGCTTTTTGCTGGATACAGCGGAACACGCCATTGCCATCAGGGTCAAATGACGCTGCCCGGAAATCAGCATTGAAAATATTACATAAAAAAGGATATGGTCATGAAACCATCTGTATTGGAAACACAGAGAGAAAAAGGGATGGACGGGTTTACAGCCGATAAAGTGGATATGCAGGGTGACAGGCACATGGACCGGCGGACATTTTTCAAAACCCTGGCCCTGGCATCCAGTGCCGCCCTGGTGGACTGGACCGGCATGGGGGCTTTGGCGGACAGTGTCGAAAACAAGGCGGATTGCCCCGTGGTGGTCATCGGGTCCGGCCTGGGGGGCCTGGTGTGCGGGGCCTATCTTTCCCGGTCCGGGCTTGATGTCACAATACTGGAGCAGCACGGGATCCCCGGGGGGTATGCCACTTCATTTGACCGGGGGGATTTCACCTTTGACGTGTCCCTGCATGCCACGGTGGCGGAACATGCCATGCCCCAGATGATTCTGGAAGACCTGGGGGTGTGGCAACACCTGGATGTGGCCTACACCCCGGAACTGCGGCGGATCATCACGGACCGGTTTGACATCACCCTGCCGGCCAAGGACCCGGAAGGGGTCAAAGCACGGCTGTCAAAACAGTTTCCCCATGAAAAAAAGGGTATTCACGGGTTTTATACCCAGATGGAACAGGTGATTTCAGCCTTGTGGGGCGGCGACGCCCTGCAAAGCGATATCATGGAAAAGCTGGAAAACATGTCTCTGGCCCGGTGGATGGGTCAGCATGTGTCAGATCCGGATGTGAAAACCTGCATGGCCGTATTTTCAGGGTATTACGGGCTGCCCCCGGAAGAGCTGAACGCCCTGTTTTATGCCATTGCCACGGGGGAGTACCTGGTCCACGGGGGCCAGTATTACAAGGCCCGGTCCCAGGACCTGAGCAGCACCCTGGCACAAGGCATCCGGAACTGTAACGGCCGTATCCATTTCAATACCCGGGCGGAACAGATTCTTTTCAATCCGGACAAAACCATCACAGGGGTTACAGATCACAAGGGAACGGTGTATCCGGCCCGGGCGGTGATCGCCAACTGCCCGGTGCCGGCCCTGGTGAACACCCTGGTGCCGCCGGATGTCATACCTGCGTCGTTTGCGGCACAGGCCCGGCAGCGCCGGCCGTCATTGTCCAGTTTTGTGGTGTGGCTGGGACTGAACCAGCCAGTGCCCGGTATTCGTGACTATGAAATCGACTTGGCCGGCACGGCCGGCCCGTCAGAAAACACGCTGTTCAACCAGGCCGACCTGGCGGAATCGAACATCGGCATTACCCTCTATGATAACCTGTTCCAGGGATATTCTGTTGAAGGCAAAGCCACCATGACCCTCATCTGCCTGAGTGACTACGCCCGGTGGCAGAAATTTGAAACCGATTATTTCAACAATGAAAAACATGCCTATAACCGGGAAAAGGAGCGGATCGCTTCCCGGTTCATCCAGCGGGTGGAAAACGCCCTGATCCCGGGCCTGTCAGGCATGATCGAAGAGATGGAGATCGGCACCCCCCTGACCAATCTGTTTTATACCGGCAATACGGGCGGCGCCATATACGGGTATGACCGGAACCTGCCTCACCTGGAATCCAGGACCCCTGTCAAAGGCCTCTACCTGGCCAGTGCCTGGTCCCACGGCGGGGGCTATACCCCGGTGATGATGGGCGGCAGGCAGGCGGCACAACAGGTGATCAAAGATTTCAAGGCGGGCAACGCCGGTTAATCCTGACGGGTTCGAGCAGATACCGTTTCTTTTAGAAAGGAAATTGCAGCATCTGCCAGCTCATCAGGTGCTTCTTCCTGGACAAAATGTCCGGCATGAGGCACCTGAACCGTGCAGGCATGGGGAAACATCATTTCCCAGTGCGTCAGTTCCTTGTATGCTTTTCGCATGATGCTGTTGGCAAACAAATTGTACCGCTGGACATCAATCATAACCTTTCATTCGGTCTTGACTGAAAATTAAAGCGATGTATAATTGTGATGTATAAAAATGGGAGGGATCTATGATAAGAACCCAGATATACCTGACAGAGCATCAACGCGCAGAGTTGGCCGTTATTGCCAGGACATTGGGAAAAAAGCAGAGTGAACTCATTCGAGAAGCGGTTGATCGGCTCATTGATCAGGCGAGTGACCATCGGCGAAAAATGGTATTACAAAAAGCAGCCGGGATCTGGAAAGATCGAACCGATCTTCCTGACTTCGATAAAATTCGCTCCGAATGGGATAGGCATTGATGATGGCAGGGTCGCTTATTCTTGACACGGATGTCCTTATTGATTTTTTTCGAGGCTTTAAAAAAGCCGTGAATCTGGTCAATACAAATGCATCCTGTATCGCGTTATCCACCATAACCGTTGCAGAATTGTACGCCGGCGTCAGAGGAGACTCAGAGTTACAGGTGATGGAAAATTTCATCTCACTGTTCCGGATTATTCCAGTCACTTCAGACATAGCAAGAGCCGGTGGGTTGTTCAAACGCGATTATGGCAAGTCTCACGGCGTTGGCCTGGCAGATGCCATCATTGCGGCGACCTGTGAAGCAGAAAATGCGGACTTAAAGACACTGAATGTCAAACACTATCCCATGATTGAAGGCTTGATTCCGGCCTACAGAAAATAAGAAGCCGAAATCCGGAGACCATTGTCAGCTTAAGCGGGAAAACCGGTTCACAGCGACCGGTTTATCACCCTGCTGTCACAACACTGCCCCGCCTGGCAGGAGGCCAGACTGGAACTGAACGAATTGCCGGTGGCGGGGCTGTCTGTTTGAAAAATGATTGAAATCATCTGTAGAACAAGCGATAATCTGGATAAAGGAGAAATATAATGTACAAGATTAATCAGATCAAAATAAGCGGGTTCAGACGGTTGCTGAATGTTGATCTGCCGGTAAGGCCGTTTATGGTATTGATCGGAGCAAACGGGGTGGGCAAAACCTCTTTTCTTGATGCTCTGTCCCTGTTATCTGCATCGGCATCAGGAAATTTGAACAATATTCTGTCGGCATTCGGTGGCATCACAAGCCTTTTGACCCGTGGTAAAAGTGATGATCTTGCATTTCTCGTGGATATGACGGTTCCCGGTCATGAGCCGCTTGAATATGAACTGAGGCTTTCCCCCAAGGGGACAGGATATGCCATCTCAAAGGAACGGTTGAGTCAGCGGCGGCAGGGGTTTTCCGACCCTTTTTTTCACATCGATTCGTCGGACGGGGATATCCGGTATTATGACACACAGGACAATCGTCTCGTCCGGCCTGACTGGGAGCATAATTCCCTGGAAACTTCGCTCTCACAGGTGCCCAAAATGTTCCGGCAGCCGGAAGAACTAAGGCGCATTCTGGCGACCGCCACGCAATACCATGTGCTGGATGTCGGGCCGCGTGCCCCTGTGAAAATGCCGCAACCCATGAAACCGGCCAGGCTTCCCGGTCCTGACGGGGAAGATTTGACGCCGTACCTGTATTCTCTGCGTGAAGGGGATCGGGACCGGTTTGACACGATTATGGATACGCTGAAAACGGCGTTTCCGGATTTCGAAGAACTGAACTTTCCACCGGTGGCTGCCGGCATGCTGGCAATGACATGGAAAGACGAAAAGTTCACCAAACCGATCTACATGAATGAAATGTCGGAGGGCATGCTTCGGTTTCTTTGGCTGGTGTCACTGCTTCAAAGCCCGAATCTGTCGACAGTCACCATGATCGATGAACCGGAGGTGAGCCTTCATCCGGAGTTGCTGAGCCTTCTGGCTGACCTGATGCGTGAGGCGGCAAAACGGACCCAGTTGATTGTCGCGACTCATTCCGATCGGCTCATCCGCTTTCTCAACCCGGAGGAGGTCGTCGTCATGGAGATGAATGATGACGGCGGTGCATCAGCGATATGGGCCGATTCAATGGATCTTGACCAGTGGCTGGCAGAATACACCCTTGATGAAGTATGGCGCATGGGCAGGATGGGAGGTCGGTCATGAAAATATCCATCATTGTTGAGGGCAGAACCGAAAAAGCGTTTCTTCCTTATCTCAGGAATTTTTTGAATAAACGTCTGGCTGGCGGCATGCCAAAACTGGATATTTTCCCCTATGACGGCCGCATTCCCAAGGGCGATAAATTGCGCCGGGTCATTTCAAGCCTTTTGGGAGGAAAGAAACCGGCTGACCATGTGATTGCACTGACGGATGTCTACACCGGTACGACCCCTCCTGATTTCATAGATGCACAAGACGCGAAGAACAAAATGAGGCAATGGGTGGGAGAGGAACCGAGATTTCACCCCCATGTCGCCCAATATGATTTCGAAGCCTGGCTGCTGCCTTACTGGCCGACGATCCAAAAACTGGCAAAGCATAACAAAGGTGCTCCCGGGGGACACCCTGAAACCGTGAACCATCAAAATCCACCGGCATACCGAATTAAAGAAATTTTTGAGACCGGAAAATGCAGAGACAGTTATGTAAAGCCACGCGATGCTGGTCGGATTCTCCGTGAAAACAATCTAATGCCGTCGATCAATCAATGTTCGGAATTGAAAGCGTTTGTCAATACGATTTTGGCCGTCAGCGGTGGAGCGGTTATCGAATGATATCTCTGCGATCAGTATCCTTCATCAGGACAGGATAAATTATTAGGCTGTTTACGCGTTTTGCTACTATTGGCAAAACGCGTAAACAGCGGTTTTTTGACAGATTTTACGACCTCATAAGTTATGGAAAAGCACAGCTGGCGAGGATCTTTAATTTTGTTACCCCCGGTGGTAAATGCGGATGATTTCGACCGGTAACAAGGCGGTTGATATCCGGCACCTCTTGACTTGAGCTTTGGAAACAGTTGTTGCACAATGAGGGGACTTCATCGGTCACAGATGCCAATTTATAGATCGTTATGTTCCGCCGGGAATGTGATCTTGAGGCCTTCGGGTTTGATCCGCCTGGCAGGAAGCTAGACTGGAGCTGAACGAATTGCCGGTGGCGGGGTTGTCTGTTTGAAAATGATTGAAACCAACCACAGAAAGAACGATAATCAGGATGAGGGTGATTTCTTCGAAAAAGGAGGGGGCATGAACAAGCAGGAAATTATCGCCAGGATTCAGGCCAATCGAGCATTGCTGGAAGAGTTTTCAGTCAAATCTATTTCGGTATTCGGCTCTGTGGTGCGGGATGAGTTGCGGCCGGACAGCGATGTGGATATTCTCGTGGAATTCCATTCCAATGCCAGAATCGGCCTTTTTACTTTTGTACATTTCAAGAATCAATTGAGCGACTTGCTAGGATGTCCTGTGGACCTGGTGACACCGGACGCCTTACATCCTGCACTCAGGGAAGACATATTGGGGGAGGCTGTTCATGT
>JAABUD010000024.1 GCA_011389555.1 Desulfotignum sp.
CAGACCTTTGCCGGGGACCTGCCCGACCATATCTACATGCGCCTGACCAACCCCACCAACCGGTTCCTGGAGGAAAAGCTGGCCTCCCTAGAATCCGGCAGGGCCGCCGTGGTCACGGCTTCGGGCATGGCTGCCATCAGCAATGCCTGCATGACGCTGCTTCGGGCAGGCGATGAGTTTGTGGCATCATCTTCCCTGTTCATGTCCACCTATGCCCTGTTCACCAATATATTCAAAAAATACGGCATCACGGTTCGCCTGGCAGATCCGCTGGATATGGATGACATTGCCGCAAACATCACAGACAAGACCCGGTTTGTCTACATGGAAACCATCACCAATCCGGGCATGGAAATTCCGGACCTGAAAAAAATCGCCGCGCTTGCCCATAAAAACGGGGTGCCCCTGATGGTGGACAACACCCTGGCATCCCCCTGGCTGTGCCGGCCCATCGAGCTGGGGGCGGATATTGTGCTGCACTCCACCACCAAATATTTTTCCGGCCACGGGGCGGCCCTGGGCGGGGTGGTGGTGGATGCCGGAACGTTCAACTGGGACACGGACCGGTTTGCCGATTTTGCCCCTTTTGTGGCCCAGAAAGGAAACCTGGCATTTTTACACCGCATGTTCAAAGAACACCATGTCAATTTCGGCACCACGGCGGCCCCGTTTCATTCGTTTTTAACGGTTCTCGGCCTGTCCACCATGGGGGTGCGCATGGAACGGCACATGACAAACGCCGTGGCGGCCGCTCAGTTTCTGCGGGAACATCCCAAGGTGCAATGGGTCAATTTTATCGGATTTTTTGACCACCCCTGTCATGACATGGCAAAAAAACAGTTCGGCGGCAAAGGGTTCGGCACCATGCTGACATTCGGCCTGGCAGACCAGGATGCCTGTTTCCGGCTGGTGGACAACCTGTCCATGATCCTGAACCTGGCCAACCTGGGGGACTGCAAGACCCTGATCATCCACCCCTATTCCTCCCAGTATGTGTCGTTTCCACAGGACCTGAAAGACCGGCTGGCCGATCCCTGCCTGCTGCGGTTTTCCGTGGGGATCGAGCACATCGAGGATATCTGCGGTGACCTGGCGGCCGCCCTTGACAAGGTGTGACCATGAGTGAGTATATCGGCCATGACCGGAACGGTGCCACCGTGGGCCGGGTGGAAAAACAGTTTTTCACCTTTGCCGGACCCGATGATCCTTTTGTCCTGGAAAGCGGGGCCTCTTTGGGGCCGGCCACCCTTGCCTACGAGACCTGCGGCACCCTGAATCCGGACCGGTCCAACGCCGTGCTGGTGCTCCATGCCCTGTCCGGCGACTCCCACGTGGCCGGCTACTACAAGGCAGAGGATGCCAAACCCGGGTGGTGGGACATCATGGTGGGACCGGGCAAGGGCATTGACACGGACCAGTATTTTGTCATCTGTCCCAATATCCTGGGATCCTGCATGGGATCCACGGGACCGGCGTCCATTGATCCGGCCACCCAAAAAGAATATGCCACGGATTTTCCCCTGATCACCATCGGCGATATGGTCCGGGCCCAGAAAATCCTGGTGGATCACCTGGGCATCACGCGCCTGCTGGCCGTGGTGGGGGGATCGGTTGGCGGCATGCAGGTGCTGGAATGGTGTGTGCGGTATCCGGACAGGGTGGCAGCGGCCGTGCCCCTGGCCTCCACCTGCCGCCACTCCGCCCTGGCCATCGCCTTTAACGAGGTGGCCCGGCAATCCATCCTGGCAGACCCCAACTGGCGGGGAGGGCACTATTATGACGGCCCCAGGCCGGGCATGGGGCTGGCCATCGCCCGGATGATCGGGCACATCACCTATCTGTCCGATGAATCCATGCGCCTGAAGTTCGGCCGAAGGCTCCAGAACAAGAGCGCTTTGAGCTTTGAATTCGGGGCCGATTTCCAGGTGGAATCCTATCTCCAGTACCAGGGCAACAAGTTCATCGAACGGTTCGATGCCAACTCGTTTCTGTACATCACCAAGGCGGCCGACTATTTCGACCTGGCCCGCGAACACGGCAGCGGCTCCCTGGTCAAGGCGTTTTCCAAAACCGCTGCCCGGTTTCTGGTGGTGTCCTACACCTCGGACTGGCTGTATCCCACCTACCAGTCAAAAGAGATGGTCACGGCCATGAAAAAGAACAACCTGGATGTCAGTTTCTGTGAAATCGAAGCCCAGTGGGGCCATGACGCGTTTCTGCTGCCCAATGAAAAACTGGACCATCTGATGGCAGGATTTTTACGGAGTGTTGCCCATGCATCCGCTGCGGTATGATTTACAGATCATCGCCTCCTGGATCTCCCCCGGGTCCCGGGTGTTAGGTCTCGGGTGCGGGGAAGGGGACCTGCTGTTCTGGCTCAAGCAGCACAAACAGGTGACCGAACGGGGGATCGAGCTCAAAGAGTCCCGGGTGGTCAAATGCATTGAAAAAGGCATTTCCGTGCTCCAGGGGGATATCAACAAGGAAATCATCGACTACCCGGACCAGGCGTTCGACTATGCCATCTGCTCCCAGACGCTGCAGCAGGTGTATGATCCCGTGTCCCTGATCCAGTCCATGCTCCGGGTGGCGAAAAAATGCGTGGTGAGTTTCCCCAATTTCGGGCACTTTCGGATCCGCAGCCAGCTGATGGTCACCGGCTGCGCCCCGGTCACCAGAGAACTGCCCTATGAATGGTACAACACCCCCAACATCCGGGTGCTCAGCCTCAGGGATTTTGAAAACTTCGCCCGGCAGGCCGGATTCAACATCCTGAAAAATGCAGCCATCAACACGAAAAACCAATCGATGGATGGAAAAATTGTCACATTTTTACCCAATCTGTTTGCCTCTTATGGTATCTTTCTGATTGGAAAAGAGTGAATCATGGCAACAACGCTTACCACCCCCGAATACAAGGAGACCCCCCTCATGGCATTTCAAGAGATCCTGATTGAAAAAAATGACCGGCATGTGGCAATGATCACGCTGAACCGGCCCGAACAGATGAACACCTTCAGCACGGGCATGGCCACGGAGCTGAACCAGGCCCTGCTGGACCTGGATGCAGACCCCGGGGTGCGGGTGATACTGCTCAAAGGGGCCGGCAAAGCGTTCTGTGCCGGTATCGACGTCAAGGAACTGGCCGGCAAGACCCCCATGGAATACCAGGCGTGGATCGAAACCATGGAACATCCCCTGGTGACCATCTCAAAACTCAAAAAACCGGTGATCGCCCAGGTGCACGGGGTGGCCGTGGCCAACGGCATGGGGCTGGCCGCCGCCGCCGACCTGGTCATTGCCGCGGACAACGTGCGCATGGGCCTGACCGCCATCAATGTGGGGCTCAACTGTGTGGGACCGGTGATTCCGGTTTCCCGGTGCGTGGGCCGGAAAAAAGCCCTGGAACTGCTCCTTTACGGAGACCTGATCAAGGCCCCGGAAGCCTTGTCTCTGGGACTGGTGAACAAACTGGTTCCCAAAGAGGACCTGGACGAACAGGCCCTGGCATGGGCGGCCGAGCTGGCCCAGAAAAGCCCGGTGGCGGTGCGCATCGCCAAAACCGCGTTCTACCGGTCCGAAGACCTGCACTACGAGGCCCGGTTCGCTTACATGAACGAGGCGTTCGCCCGGCTGTGCTCCACGGATGATGCCAAAGAAGGGGTGAGCGCGTTTTTTGAAAAACGGTCTCCCCAATGGCAGGAAAAATAAAAAGGAAGATATCATGACACACACAAAAGACTGGCATCCCGGCACCCTGCTGCAACTGTCCGGGTCCTACTGGAAAACCTGCACCCTGCATGCGGCCGTGAAGCTGGATATCTTCACCTGTATCGGCCCGGACACTCTGACGGCAAAACAGGTGACCCAAAAACAGCGTCTGGATCTGCGGGGCACCACCATGCTCCTGGATGCCCTGGCTGCCATGGCGCTTCTGACCAAAACTTCGTCCGGTTATGCCAACACCCAGGCCTCCGCCGACTTTCTCTCAAAAGATTCCGACCGGTATATCGGGTACATGATCCAGCACCATCACCACCTGGCCGATTCCTGGGTCCGCATGGACCAGGCCGTGACCGGGGGCGGCCCCATCCGGGAGCGGTCGTCGGTCTCTTCGGAAGAATGGCGGGAAGCCTTTCTGATGGGCATGTTCAACAACGCCATGGCCACGGCACCGGGTCTGGCCCAATCCCTGGACCTGTCCGGCTGTACCCGCCTGCTGGATATGGGAGGCGGCCCCGGCACCTATGCCATTCATTTCTGCCGGGCCAACCCGGACCTCACGGCCGTGGTGTTCGATCTGCCCACCACCCGGCCCTTTGCCGAAAAAACCATTGAGCGGTTCGGCCTGTCCGACCGGATCCGGTTTACTCCCGGAGACTACACCACGGAAGACGTCCCGTTGAACCCGGAATTCGATGCCGCCTGGCTGTCCCATGTCCTCCACGGCGAAGGCCCGGACAAGGCGGCCGATATCGTGGCCCATGCCGCCGAAACGCTGGTGCCCGGCGGGCAGATGCTCATCCATGACTTCATCCTGGCAGACACCCGGGACCAACCCGAGTTTGCGGCCCTGTTTTCTTTGAACATGTTTCTGGGCACCGACTCCGGGCAGTCCTACAGTGAATCGGAAATCCGGGAGATGATGACGGCCGCCGGCTTGAGGGATATCACCCGCCTGGATTACACCGGCCCCACGGAATCAGGTATTCTCAAGGGAACGAAATCGTAATTTCACAAAAAACTGTGTCCGGGTTCCGGCCAGGAAGTAATTGCGCCTTGACACCCATCATCCAGAACATGTAAGAGTTAACAAATGAAAAATGAATTTTTTGTCAACTCTGGAGACGTCAAGGTCTGCCAGGGGAATGGCATGCTTCGGGCAGGAGCGATCGGCTCCTGTATCGTGGTTACAGGGTATGACCCGGATACTCACGTCGGCGGCATGGCACACGTGATGCTCCCCGGGGGTTCACAAAACCCCGACCCCTCAGTCAGAACCAGGTATGCTGAGAACGCGCTGCAGGAAATGATGCGCAGGATGTCGGATTCAGGGGCCACCGAGGCAGGACTGTCTATATGCCTCATTGGCGGCGGCAATCTTTTGGGGAACGGTCACGACAGCCCCGGCCCGGAGACTGCACAGTCGCTCGTTGAACTCTTTGACACCATGGGTATCCGGCCCGTGGCGACGGAACTGGGCGGCACACAGCGCAGGACCTGCGCCCTTGACGTTGCCTGCGGCCGTGTCACATACACGGTCGGAGATTCTTCCGAGCGCACACTGTGGGAATCCCGGGCCTCCGACCCAGGACCGGCAGAAAAAAAACAGGTTGATCCTTCTCTCAAACCGGTCAGGGGGTAACACATGACGTCCACAATGAATTTGCACCAAATCGAATGGATGCTGACTGGCAGGGGACCCGAGCACGCCGATTACATCCCCGGTTATGGCGATTTGAGCCAGCTGAACCCGGAGGGTCTGATCCTGACGACCGTTGGCAGAAAACTGCTCCGGGATATTGCTTCGGAATATCTCGACCTGCTGGAAACCTCGGCGGCGATTTACGAGCGGGACGGCAGCTATGCCCTGGGCTTGTTCTCCTCGGGCTGGTGCCAGATGATGGATACAGCTTCGCGCCGGCTGTGCGGCACAGATGACAACCGGGACGCGTTGCAGAGCGGAAAATGGCTGTGCCATGAATCGTGCTGGAAAAACGCCTCCCTGCAATCCATCGAAACCGGAGAGGCTGTGGACATCGAATGCAGCGGAGGCATCCGTCTCTACGCCGTGCCGGTCTGGGCAGGCCAGGAAATTGTGGGGTCCATCAACTTCGGATATGGGAATCCGCCCACAGATGAAAACAAACTGCGTGCGCTTTCCAGGCAATTTCAGCTGCCGCTTGCAGATTTGCGCAAGCAGGCCCGGGCCTATCCGAGCCGACCGCAGTTCGTGATCGATTACGCCAAAACCCGCCTTAAAAAGGCTGCCGCTTACCTGGGGACCATCATCGAGCGTGAGCAGGCCGTCCGGGCCATGCGCGCCGGTGAACAGCAGCTGCTGGCCGCAAATCAGCAGCTTGCAGCAGGCAACCAGCAGCTTCGGGCCACGGAACAGCAGTTACGTGCCGCAAATCAGCAGCTGGAGGCGGCAAATCAACAACTTACTGCCAGCTTTCAACAACTGCGGGTCACGGAACAGCAGGTCAGGGACAACGAAACCCGCCTGCAGAGTCTGATACGCATCCTCCAGCATCAATCTTCGAGCGTGCAGGGGTTTTTGGATTACGCCCTGGACGAGGCCATCCAGCTGACGGAAAGCAGGCTCGGATACATCTATTTTTACAATGAAAAAAACCGGGAATTCACCCTCAACACCTGGTCCAAAGGGGTGATGAACGTGTGCGCCGTCACGGAACCGCAAATTGTTTACCAACTGGAAAACACCGGCATCTGGGGCGAGGCCGTGCGCCAGCGCAAAGCGATCCTGATAAACGATTTTCAGGCACCCCATCCGCTCAAGAAAGGCTTTCCAGATGGCCACGCACCTTTGAACAAGTTTCTGACCGTGCCTGTTTTCAGCAGGGGAAAAATCGTTGCCGTGGTGGGCGTTGCCAACAAGGAAACCGATTATGACCCGAGTGATGTGCTCCAGCTCAGGCTGCTCATGGACGGGGTGTGGAAGGAAACGGATCGAATATTGCGCGAAACCGCCCTGCGGCAGGAGAAAGAATGGTCGCAGAAGATCATCAGCAATGCACCGAACATCATCCTGGGGTTGCAGGAAAACTCGGAAATTGCAGTCTTCAACAGGTTTGCGGAACGGCTGACTGGCTACACGGCCCAGGAGGTTGTCGGTACAGAGTGGATATCGACGTTCATACCCGAAGAAAAGAGAGCATCTTTCTCTCGGGTCTGGAAAGAAATCGTGGACAACCAGCTGATGGACCACCAGTTCGAAAACGAGATTGTCACCAAATCCGGAGAACTGCGGCTGATCCAGTGGCATAACACGGTTCTCACCGAAAACGGTGAATTCCGAATGATCCTGTCGCTGGGCGAGGACATCACCGCACAGAAGGCTCTGGCGGCCCAGTTCCAGCAGGCCCAGAAAATGGAATCCGTGGGCCGGCTGGCCGGTGGTGTGGCCCATGACTACAACAACATGCTCAGTGTCATCATGGGGTATACCCAGCTGGCCATGGGAAAAGTGGGCGCTGCGGATCCGCTGCACGCCGATCTTAAGGAGATCGACAAGGCGGCCCAGCGCTCCGTGGATATCACCCGCAAACTGCTGGGGTTTGCCCGCAAACAGACGGTTTCCCCGAAGGTACTGGACCTGAATTCGGCTGTCGAAGGCATGCTCAAAATGCTGCGGCGCCTGCTGCGGGAAGACCTCACCCTTTCCTGGCAACCGGGGACCGGGGTGTGGCAGGCCTTGATCGACCCGTCCCAGGTGGACCAGGTCCTGGTGAACCTGTGTGTCAATGCCCGGGATGCCATTGACGGGACCGGTGAGATCACCATCGAGACGGAAAACAGGGTGTTTGATCA
>JAABUD010000025.1 GCA_011389555.1 Desulfotignum sp.
TGAATGCAGTGAGTACTGTGGGACTGGAGGAATTATAGAACGTCTTCAGGGCACGGACCTCTTCCAGATCTCCCTGCCTTGTGCTGGTGGCATGGCATTCCACCAGATCCACCGCATCCGGTCCATAAGATGTCTCCTTAAAAGAGGCGCGAATGGCCATCTGCTGGGAGACACTGGAGGACTCCACCATCCCCAGAGGGTTATTGCTGGCACCCATGCCGGTCACAAACGCATGAACAAGGGCCCCTCTTGCCCGGGCCAGGCTTTCCCGCTCGATCACAATCATTGCACCGCCTTCACCCAGGACCATGCCGTCTCTCTGGGCATCAAAAGGGCAGGAGGTTTCCCGGGGGGGTCTTTCCCGTCCGGACAGCCCGTACAGTGCGTCCAGGGCGGAAAATTCCAGGAAATGCAGATGGCTGAGCGTATCTTCCCCCCCGCCCACGATCGCGGCGTCGATAATGCCGTTCTGGATCATCTGGATGGCGCTGTGAAGTGCCACCAGTGAGGTGGCGCAGGCTGCGGAGACGGCATGGCTGGGCCCCATGAACCCGTACTGCTTGCAGATAAAACCGGCGGCTGCACAGTTGAGCCGGCCCAGCAGGGTGGTGTCGTCCGGGGCCATGCGCCCGGATTTTATTTCCTGTTGGATGGCGGTCAGCTGATCCGGTGTGAGATCCACGGCCCTTTTGATGTCTGCCAGGATGTCGTGCACATATGCCCGGATAATGATATCAGGGAGCGTCCCTGCCGCCTCTCCCGAATTCTGGGAAATGAGAACGGCGATCCTCTCTTTGGGGATATCGGATGTCAGGATGCCGGATGCCCGGATGGCCCTGTCCGCAAGCCACATGGAAATCCGCGTGGCCTGGGTCATGCTCCGGAAATCATGGGGCGGAATCCCCAGTTCAGTCCGGTCGACAGGAAAGTCCAGAAAAGCGCCCACCCGGCAATAGGTCTTGTCCGGAATATGGGGCTTGGGGTCATAATACAGTGCGTGATCCCACCGTGACGGCGGCACTTTTGTGATACCGCTTTTCATGGCCAGACTTGCCGTCCAGATTTCTTCCGGGTTCTTGCCCAAAGTATTCACGATGCTCATGCCCGTGATGGCAATCCGGTCCGGATTCTCCTGTTTGGGGGAGATCCGCCTCAAGGTATTCTTGACCCCTGTGGCCGGAGTTTTTAAAGGTGTTTCCATTGACTTTGCAGCCGGGTGATGCAGAAAAAGAGGGCCCTGTGCCAGTTCATGATGAAAGGACGTAAGAGGATCGACGTTACGGATAAGACCGGCGCAGGCCCCGCTCATGAATTGTCCTTGTTCCAGGCAGGTTTTCTCATCCAGGAGTGTCTCTCCCGGCCCGTCCATTCCCCTTGCAGCCGTGAAGAGGCTTCCGGCCGTCATTTTTTCCATTTTTTCCCTGAAAGAGGTTTCGTCCCTGCGTCCTGCGGCAAACTCCCTTTCCAAAGATAAAATTGATTCCATGCCCGGGGTCCTCAGGGATCTTACCCGGAGCCCGGTGTCCCGGCCGGAAACAACGGTTCCCGCCGGCGGTGATTTCAGGATCTGCTGCTGATAAAGCGGGGCCAGGGCACCTGTTTCAACAATCTCCTGTGTGGCCAGATAGGCCGTCCCCATCTGGATGGCGTCCGCACCCAGCATGGCCGCCATGAACGCCGTTTCCCGGTTGAAAATTCCCCCGGCAAGGATGATGCGGCAATTGTGAAACAGGGATGGGGTGCGCCGCTTCAGATCCAGTACCATCTGGGCCAGGGTGAGTGTGCTGTGCGGTCCCACGTGGCCGCCGGCCTCATACCCCTCACAGATCACATACCGGACCCCGGCTTTCAGGGCCAGCGTCAACGTCGCTTCATCCGGAGCGATATACATGACATCGATGCCGCATGCCATCAATTCTCTGGCGGCGGAAAGATCCCCCCCTGCAATCACCGCAAACCGGGGCCTGTGCTTTTTTATCCAGGCCAGATGCAGTTTCCTGAAAGGGTTTTTTGCCAAAGAGACCACATTGACGGCATACGGGCGCGTGCCCATGATCTGCGGCAGGGTCCCCAGCCTCTGGTCCAGGGCCTTTTCGTCCATCAGGCCAAGGGCGATGGTGGGTAATCCGCCGGCATCCGCCACCCGTAAGGCGAACTCCGGGATATCCGTGATCCAGGACATGGCACCCTGGATAAAGGGGTACAGGGTGCCCATTTCTCTGGCCACAGGGCTGTCCAGAAAACCATTCTTTTTTTCCTCAGCCAGGCGGCATAAATGATGCATTTCTTTTATGAACGCTTTCACAGCATCCCCGGTTTTGGCCCCGAAACGGTTCATAAAGGCCCCGGCAAAGGCGGCTTCCACACCCAAAGGAATGATTTCGTCCCGGCTGAAACGGCTCTCCAGGGGATGAACCGCCCCGCCCGACACCCGGTTCGCAAAAGAAAGGCGGGTTTCCTCCATGTCCGCTGCGCTGCAGAGCGCGTCCTCGTATGCCTTGATTTCCCTGAATGCCAGAGAGTTTCCCTTGTTGAACAGGCGGCAGGGAACCTGCACATCCAGGCCGACCAGGTCGGTGGCATCCGGACGCAGCCGGCTCAGGTGCTCCCGCCGGGAATCATCAACATCGACCTGATCCGTCAGCCAATGGATACTCTCAAAAACGATCCCGGCTGCCCCGGTCGACAGGAAGGCCGCGGCGGCTTCAGGGAGAAAAACACCCCCCCAGATGAAAATATCAAAAGGCGCTGCAGAGGATCGGTGCATTTCTCTGGCCATGGAATAGAGCGACATGGTTGTCTCACGGCCCACGAATCCTGCGGCCTCACATCCTTTCAAAACAATACGTTCGATGCCTGAGCCGGGCTTCAGCATCTTTGTTATGAGGGCGGTGTCCCCGGTGATGGGAAAGCAGTCATAGCTTTTCGACATTTCCCCCAGCTTTTTTAAAAAGAGTTCTGAATCTTCCTGAGATAACCCAGAAGGGCACTCTACCCATAGTGTATGAATTTCTGTTTCCTTTAATACCCGCCCCAAAGACGGATCCATCCAGGCAGAGGCACAAATTTTGATATCCCTGACAAGACCGGCAGGGTCTTTCTCCCTCAAGCAGCAAGACAGGCCGTCTGCTCCCTCCACCCCGGAGAAATCAAAGATCGCATTTCCCCCTGTCTGCTGAGCTATCTGCATCACGGACTGGGTGATTTCCTCAGGCCGCCAGACAAAAGCGATGGTGAAATTTGGATGCTCAGTCGACATGTTCAATCCTTTGTTTCAAAGCCATTCGGTTACTTATGATAAAGATTTTCTGTATATTCGGTACTTTTTGGACATTTTTGCCCCGGCTTCCTCGATCAATGAGTTGACCGCTTCGTTGTCCTCCAGGGTCCAGCCCATTTCCATATACCGGTATTTCTTTTTTTTTCTCACCACCTCATAAATATGGTGGAAGGCCAGCATGGGGAGTCCCAGTTGCCGGTATTTTTCTTTGATCCCGAACATAAACAACCGCAATCCGACGATCTCTTTTTTGTACAAAAAATACTTCAGGGCCCCCAGAAGACCGACCCGCCCGTTGAGACGTTTAAGCAACGGGTTGATATCGGGAAAGACCAGGCAGAAGGCGGCGGGTTCATCCTCATAATAGATGAAAAACGCCATGTCCAGATCGGCAAAATCCATGATGTTCTTTCCAATATCCTCCATCTCCTTTTCGCTCAAGGGAACGAATCCCCAGTTTCCGGACCATGCATCGTTATAGATCTGCCGGATCAGGGCAAGCTCAGCGTCTGTCTCCGTTGGAAGAAAATTGGTGATGCGGACCCCTTTTTTTTGGGCGATCTTGCCGGCCAGACGATCCATCCAGCCGGGAAGCCTGTAGTCGCTGTCGATAAGGAAAGCCAGCAGGTCTTTTTCTTTGCAGTAGCCGCACGATTCGATCAGCTCAGCATAATACGGCGGGTTATAGGTCATCATCAGGGAAGGCGGAACATCGAACCCTTGAATGAGCAATCCGGCCTCGTGGTTGGTGGATGGGTTGAGCGGACCCCTTATGAAGGACATCCCCTTGTTATGAGCCCATTTTTCCACGGAAGAGAACAGGGCTGCCGCGGCCTGTGGATCATCCGCACATTCAAAGAACCCCCAGATGCCCATTTTCTCGTTATGGAACCGGTTATAGCGGCCATCGATAATGCCCGCGATTCTTCCCACCGTCTCTTTGCCCCGTCGTGCCAGGAAAAGAATGCGCTGGGAAAATTCCCAGAAAGGGTGTCTGTGGGGGTCCAGCATCCGGCGGACCTCTTTTTTGAGAGGAGGAACCCATTCAGGGTATTTGACATAGATCTTCCAGGGCAGTTCAATGAAGTCTTTTAATTCAGTTCGCCCTTCCACGGTAATGATCTCAATGCCGGCCATAATTATACTCCTCAACAGAAAAAGCAATGCCATCCGATGCCCATCGCAACACCTGACAATAACTTTTATACATTCACTTGACAATAAATTTTAAAATTCACTATGGCCCATTTTTTCATTCACTTTATGTGCCAGGATTCCCATATTCTGCCCAACGGGATCTATCTCCCTTTTATCTATGGAGAATCAGCAAAAAAGAGATCTGCGGGAACCCATTATAAATTTTATAAAAATTAGGTCTCATATGACCAAAGGCTGGATATGACCTAATTTTCTGGTTTCAACTGCCGCCGGTTTGAAACTCTTCAGGGCCCGATACCTTTGCCGGTCAACAGGATGGCGATTATGAGCCGGATACAAAAATCCCGGCACGTTAATTGAATTATATCAGTCTGTGAACGAATCCATCACACGGAGATACATCATCCGTGAACTCTAAAACCAAAATATATAAAGGAGAACTTTCATGAAATCGTTCAGTATCAAACTATTTACCGTCCTGGCCATCGCTTTTCTGCTGGCGGGGTGTTATGCGGAAAAAGAGGGTAAGAAGGTTCAGACCCTCCCCGCATTTACCCTGGCCCCGTTCAGCGCAGACGATTATGTGTCATCCATTGATAATTTTGTCATTGTCATGGATGCATCCAGTTCCATGGGCAAGCCATACATGGGAAATAAAAAATTGGATATGGCCACCCAAATTGTCAGCCGCATCAATCGAACCCTGCCGGAACTGGGTCAAAACGGGGCTCTCCGTTCCTTTGGGCACAGCCCTGCAGTTTCCGACAAAAACACGGTTCTTTTTTACGGCATGGAGGAATATTCCACATTTGCCCTGGGTGAAAATGTAAAAAAGATATCTGAAGCAGGTGGTACAAGCGCCCTGCATACAGCCCTTGCCGCCTCCGGGCAGGAAGAACTGAATTCTGTTTACGGCAAAACTGCTGTGATTATTATCAGTGACGGCCAGCCAGATTACAGTTTAGAATCCGCCATTACTCTGAAAACAGCCCAGACCCTGAAGGATCAACTGGGTCCCGGGCTTTGCTATTATCCCGTCCTTGTTGGTGATGATGAAAAAGGGGCTGTGCTCATGGATGACATCAGCCGTATCGGCGAGTGCGGTTTTGTCTCCAATGCAGATACCCTGTTGACAAACGCCGGCATGGCCAACTTTGTCAAAGACGTTTTTCTGGCCCAAAAACCCGTGGCTCAGGCAGCCCCTGCTCCTGCCCATGTTGAATTGAAAGGGACAAATGCCCAGGGTATCTGGGTGGTGGATGAGACCTATTTTGATTTCGATAAATCCGTGATCAAACCCGAGGCCTTTGATTATCTTGATGAGATTGCAGACGTTTTGAAAACGTATCCCCGGATTACCGTTAAAGTTCAGGGTCATACAGACAGCACCGGTACCAAAGCATACAATGACGCGCTGTCCATCAGACGGGCCCAGGCCGTAAAGACATATCTGATGGACAAGGGAATTCATGGATATCGCCTGGTTCTTGAGGGATTCGATTTCTCCAAACCTGCGGCGACCAACACCACAGCCAAGGGTCGTTCATTGAACCGGCGTGTTGAACTCCATCCAATGAATTTAGAATAGAAAGAAATCATTATGAACAAGGTCATTTTTTTCAGACAATTGGTTATCGTATTGTTTCTGACGGCCCTTATTGCAGGGTGTGCGGGAACACGAACAAGTGAAAGCACGGGCGAATATGTGGATAATTCTGTCATAACCGCCAAGGTGAAGGCAAAAATACTGGAGGATCCGATGCTGAAAATGTTCCAGATCAAAGTGGAGACTTTCAAGGGAGAAGTACAGCTGAGCGGTTTTGTGGATTCCGCCGAAGCCGCTGCCAGGGCTGTGGAAATCACCCGGAAGGTGAAAGGAGTTACATCGGTTAAGAACAGTATGGTTGTAAAATAAACCGGGGGTTGGGTGAAGCACCCGGAAAGCGGCAGTCATGAAGGTTTCAACCCTGATGGATTGCCGCTCCACCCGGGTGTTCCGGCCAAAGATTCCTGACCTGGAAATCGAAGGTAAAAAGGAGGAGAACATGATGCAATTTACACAGCCGGATTCAGAATTTAATTTGATGATTGGAAAAGCCATCCATAATAATGTCATCACCCGGCATGAGTTTCAGAAAATAATGACCTTATCCGGCAAAGACCTTAAGATTGAAGCTCATGAAAAACGACTGCTCTACCAGCTTCAGGGCTTGATGGAAAACCGTTCGACAAGAGACCTACCATGAAAAAGAGTGAATTCATGGAAACAGGGGTCCTGGTGCGTGTTGCGGACGCCGGGATTGCTGCGCTGTGAGACTGCCGGCGCATAAAACCAAAATCGTCTGCACCATAGGCCCGGCCTCACGATCAGAGGCGGTGTTGGAACAATTAATGCTCCAGGGGATGAATGTGGCCCGGCTCAACTTTGCCCATGGCACCTTGCAGGGGCACAGGGAGGATATCGGGCGCATCCGTGCTGTGGCGGATAGGGCAGAGCGGTCCTGCATGATCCTGGCGGATCTTCCCGGTCCCAAAATACGCATCGGCAAACTTTTGCATGAACCGCTGCTGCTGGAAAAAGACCATGCGGTCATATTGACCGCCCAGGATTCTGTGGGCACGGCCGATCAGATACCTGTGGAATACAAGCGGTTGCCGGAAAGCGTGAGTCCCGGGAGCCTGATTTTCCTTAATGACGGTTTCATTCAGCTTCAGGTGGAGAAGGTCTTGGGAGATCAGGTGTTCTGTCGGACGGTTATCGGCGGCCCGCTTCTATCCTACAAGGGATTACATCTTCCCGGGGTAAAGATATTTGCGGATGCCGTGTCGGATACAGACCTCGAATTTGTCGCCTTTGCCCTGGAGCAAGGGGTGGATGCCTTCGGGGTTTCATTTGTCGAGACAGCCGATGACATCCGCAAGGTAAAGGCTTTTGCACAAAAACACGGGCACTCCGCGTATGTGGTTGCCAAAATCGAGCGGGCCGAGGCCATTGCCAATTTTGAAGAAATTGTCACGGCTGCCGATGCCATCATGATTGCACGCGGCGACCTGGGGGTTCAGATCCCGATACAGGATGTGCCGGCCGTTCAGAAAAAACT
>JAABUD010000026.1 GCA_011389555.1 Desulfotignum sp.
ACATAAATTGGGACGTTAGGATCTTTAATTTTTTTAGGTGTGACCCATTCCAGTTTATTTCGATCTGAGTGAACAGCTCCAGCTATATGGCCAGCGATAAATTCATCTGCTGTGCGGACATCCAGTATTTCGAAATAAAAGTCTTGCTTTTCCATTAATGTGTTGAATTGAGTAACTGTTATACTTGGTGCTTCCTTTTGCTGGGCCTCAACCATTTTTTTTACGTTGGCTTTAATAGCATCAATAGGCTCAGGTTCAGAGAACGCTGGTGATTGAAAAAGAAATAAAGAAAACAAAATACAAATAGTTGCTGTTAATGTGCGCATGTTACACTCCTTTTTGATATTAACGGTTGTCCGGTTCAGCACCGGACGGCTTTGTTTCTCTTGTTTCAAACCAAGATAGCAAGATTGTTGCCAAACATGACAGACCACCCTAAAGAAGTCGTAACTATTTGAAATAGTGATTATTTTTTTAGTATTATTGTTGGAGAACAACATTAATAAAACTTGATGTGCTAACCAAGTGCTAATTCGTTGTGTTAACTGTTAAACTTTTCTGATTTATATTTATTCACAATCCAGTTGTTCACCCTGCCATGGGTGAATAGCCGTAAGATTGTCATTCAAATATTGGATAACCACTAATTTTAAGTGATTGGCAAACATATTCGTATTTTTATGATTCATCGGAGATGGCCCGCCGGTATCAATTCCACTGTTCCTCAAGCCCTCCTTGAATTCCCTCATTTTTCAGCTGTTCCTGAATTGACCCATTGAAATAAAGATGTCCACTGGGGTTAAGGCATAACCTCTTTTTCCAAAACTTGAGCTGCCAAAGGTATATCAGCAGTAATCACCAAATCACCTTTATCAAGTAACGCAAGAATTGTTGTCTCCCTGGTCAAACACAGAACAACAAATGACATGGATATATCGATTCGAATAAAAAAAATTTTCGGATACTCTGTCATGACAATCTGTAAGTATCTTATGACAAGCGCGGGTTGCCCCTTTGTAAGATATTCATTTTATCAGACCAATCCCGTTGTTTTTTAATTCTATCAATCTTTTTTTATACAGATTGCCCACAGCCCTTTTGAATTCTTTCTTGCTCATGGAAAACTTGTTGCGGATTTCTTCAGGAGTGCTTTTATCATGGCAGGGGATAAATCCCCCGGATTTGTTTAACCGGTATAAAATGACTTCCGCTGATTTGGGAACCGATGAATACCCGGGTTTTTTCATGCTCAGATCAATTTTTCCATCCTCCCGTATCCGCA
Source organism: Desulfotignum sp. (assembly GCA_011389555.1). Classification (GTDB taxonomy): domain Bacteria; phylum Desulfobacterota; class Desulfobacteria; order Desulfobacterales; family Desulfobacteraceae; genus Desulfotignum. Next base: position 1,283 of record JAABUD010000026.1, read on the forward strand.
TGATATACCCTTTGCAGGTATCGCCGATAAATAATTTTTGATAGGTTTCATTTGCGTACATCATGCCATAGTATCGGTTATCAACAACTGCCATTATCCCAATGGTAGTAATAGAGTGAACAATCAAGTCAACCTGCTGCCCGACTTTCAGTTCCCTGGTATTTTTATCACAATTGGCAGAAATTTGTGTCGTACCATAAACCCTGTTTGTTCTGTTATCCCGGCAGATTTTGACCAAATATTTTTTCCCGGGTTCCATCCTGTCCTGTTGCTCATTTCTAGGTACCAGCAGATCCTTTTCCAGCCCCCAATCCATAAAGGTTCCAAAAGGGGCAACATCTTTTGCGATTAAAAAAACAAAATCACCCACCACGCCTGCAGGTTTTAAAGTGGTTGCCACCAGACGATCTTCAGAATCAGTGTACACAAATACATCAAGGGAATCGCCAATTGACAGTCTTTCCGGAACATATTTATTGGGCAGCAGAACCCGGTCGTCTCCAGAGCTTAAATACACGCCAAAATCCGATCTGGTTTGAACACCCAGGCGATTATATCTTCCAATTTCAATACGGGTCTCAAGCTCTGATCTATTGGATTTTCCTGCATGCTTTTTTAAATGCATCCATGCATTTTTAAAGTTTGATTCTTTACCTGACATTAAGGATTCCTCACTTATCTGCCTTTTAATGTAATGAGGGTTTTCCTATATTTTAAACTGTCCCACCATGGTTTTCAGCTCTTTGGCCAGCTTTGACAAAGATTCGGAACTGGTATGCACCTGTTCGCTGCTGGTGGATATTTCACCGGCAGTGGTACTCACCGCGCCGATGTCTGAAGATATTTCTGTGGCCACTGTGGCGCTTTGTCCCACATTGACATTCACCTCCTGGATCCCCTGGGCAGCCTGGGATACATTGGTGGCAATTTCCGAAGTTACTGTGGACTGTTCTTCCACGGCAGTGGCAATACCGGACACGACCTCATTGACCTCGGAGATAATTTTTGTAATGTCATCAATGTCTTTGACCGTAATGGCGGTGGTGTCCTGGATCGTGGCTATTTTTTCATTGATATCTTTTGTGGCCTGTGCGGTCTGTCCGGCCAGGTCTTTGATCTCATTGGCCACCACGGCAAATCCTTTTCCGGCTTTTCCTGCCCGGGCCGCTTCAATGGTGGCGTTCAGGGCCAGCAGGTTCACCTGATCAGAAATATCGGTAATGGTTTCCACCACCTTGTCAATTGCCTGAGCTGCTGATCCCAGCTGGGCCATCTTGCCGGAGGTGTCTGTCGCCTTTTGGGCTGCGGTTTCGGAAATAGCCCTTGCCCGCTCTGAATTACCTGCGATCTCATCGATCGTGGCCGACATCTGTTCGGCTGCTGAGGCAACTGTCTGGGTATTGGTGGCAGACTCTTCCATGGCCGCTGCCACCGTGGTCATGCTGGTGCTCATTTCCTCGGATGCGGATGCCACCCCGGTGGCCCTTTCAGAGGTATCCTGGGCCGCTTTTGACATCTGTTCCGAGATACCTGACAACTGGACAGACGCGGCAGAAAGGGTTTGTATTCCCTCGGTGATTTGTCGGATAATGCCCTGAAGTCTGTCCAGAAAGGAGTTGAACCACTGGGCCAGTTCCCCTATTTCATCGTTGGTTTTTACTGTCAGCCGCATGGTCAGATCCCCTTCTCCGGTGGCAATATCCTTTAATCCCGCCACTGCAGCGTTAATGGGACGTGTGATGGTGCGGGCTGCAAAAAAAACAAGGATACAGATCACAATACCGGTCACCACGGCCAAAAGAAAAATGGCATTACGGATCTCAAAGGCCACCCTTAGAAATTCAGACTCATCCTGGGTCACTGCTATGGACCAGCCGTTGATTCCTACGGGGGCGAACCCGGCAATTTTTTCAATGCCCTGGAAACGATATCTTTTCACTCCGGTTTCATTGTTGAGCATGGGTTCAGTGATGGAAGCCATATCGGGAATCTGGGTCACGTCGGTTTTGAGGATATGATCGGTATTGGGGTGGGCAATGGCAATCCCCTTGGCATTGATCATATAGCCGTATCCGGTTTTGCCGATTTTCCGGTCCGACACCATCCGGCTCAGATAATCCGCCTTTATCACCAGCCCCAGGGCACCCAGAAAACGGCCGTCTTCGGACATAATGGGGGCACAGGCGCTGGTTACCAGCTCACCCGTTGCTGCAGACCGCCGCAGTTCATCAATAAGCGGTGCCCGGGTTGTCTTAACCTTGGAAAACACAGGAGCGCCGCTGAGGTCCACCCGGCTGTATTCCTTACCGCTCTCCAATATGCCGGTGTATATCAGCCCTTCGGCATCCGTTATAAAGATCCCCTGGTAACCCTTGCCCATATGGGGAAACTGATGTCTCAAAGCGGAAACCACCTCTGCAATCTGCTGAGCTGATTCGGAAATCCCCTTTTCCGCCACAGCTTCAGCCAGGTTGATGATCCCGCGCTGATTGGCGATACCGGCAGATTTCCGCATTTCAGAATCAAGGTTGGTGTAGATGAGGCGGGCGAGGTCCTTTGCCACAGCCTGGACCTGGTTCATGGAGATCTCCACCACAGCTGATTTTGATTTGCTGTACCCGATATACCCCACCACGCACAATGGAATCAGGGCAGCTGCCAGGCCGATGAGAACCAGTTTTGAAGACAGAGAAGACAGATTGATTTTCAAAAATATTATCCTTTTTTGGTATCCAAAAATTACTTTAAAAACCTCCAGCGCAGGAAGCTTTTACGTCCGGCAGATAATAGGATACATGGGCAATGCTGTCAAGCTATAAAATAGCCATAAAGCCGCCGAATGCCGGATTCGGGTGATTGCCGTCCATTTTACGTCTTGACATAAAAGTGACGTCATGAAAAAGAACAGTCATGAATAATCCCCGTTTCCAGGCATTTGCCGTTAATCATCAATATTATCCCACTGACTTGTTTGCCGGCAAGCTGGCACAGGTCCAAAAAACCGATCCCAAAGGGTACAAGCGCATCAGAAAAACCATTGACCGGCTGCTGATTGATCCGTCCGGTGCAGACGGAAAAATGAAAGGCATATACCATGGCAGGCTCAAAAAATATGTGGGCAGGCGCGATTACCGCATCATTTATTACTGGTGTGCCAGGTGTCTCAAGGAAAACCGGCGGCTGCACTGCGGTCCCATCCCCAACAACAGTGTGATCTTTTTTGATATCTACCATAAAAAGGACAAAAAAAAGATCAAACACCTGTGAGATGGGAAGAAAAACATGTTTGAGATCCAGAATTACGGATAGCCGTCTGACTGGCCGGGATTGCCTTGATCGGATCCGGGGAGCGGCTGGCTGCCTGAAACTAGTACCCTCTATCGGTATCAGGAAACGAACAGATCCACAAGCTGCGGGGGATTCCCGTCTTTCATCTCCACAAGGCCCCTGTTGGATAACCGGAGTTCTCCGAGAACCACAAGACCGATCAGACTCATGGTCATTTCAAAAGCCGGGTGGGGACACCCGATCTGCTGCATGGCCTGTTCAATATCAAACACCTTTTTGGCCGCTGTTTCCACTGATTCAAGACACATCAGACCACCCAAAGGCAATGCCAGGTGGGCCAGGACCTGCCCGTTGTCCACCACAGCGATGCCTCCTCTGGAGGTAATCAGGGTGTTGGCGGCAAGGGCCATGGCTGTATCATCGGTTCCCACCACCAAAAGGTTGTGGCAGTCATGGGAAACCGTGGATGCATAGGCGCATCCAGTTTTGAACCCTGTGCCGGATACCAGGCCCAGAGACCGGCAGTCTTTTTCTTCTTTTCCTGGTTTATGCCGGTAAAACATGGCAGCCTTTGCAATATCTTTTTGGGGATCTGCCAGGATCTGTCCATTGGTGACCGGCAGTTTCTCTGTTTGGGACAAGGTGTTCACGCTGCCGGGTATAAGCCGGATCACCCGGGCGCTTATTGAGGAGGCGGCAGTGCAGGCAATCTTGAAATCATTTTCCGACAACGGGTCAAGGTGGACGGTGTTGACTGCCCAGTCCGGATACTGGCAGCCCGGAACATCCACTGCCATCCGGCCGTGTTCCGCCACCAGGGTACCGTCTGTGTAAACCTGTTCGATCTTGAATCCGGACAGGGAATCCACCACCAGGATGTCAGCGGCCCGCCCCGGGGTAAGTGATCCGATCCACTGTGCCTGCTCCAGCAGCTGGGCCGCATTGATGGTGGCCATCTGCAGGGCAATGACAGGATCCAGCCCCAGGCGGATGGCCTCTCTGACCACCCGGACAAGATGGCCTTCCCTGCTGATGGTCTCCGGGGTCACATCATCGGTTACCAGGGTGAAAAACCGGGTATCCATGCCCGGGTGTTTTGTGATGGCCGGCAGCAGATTGGGCAGGTCCAGCCAGGCACTGCCGTACCGCATCTGGACATACATCCCCAGTTCGGCCCGGGCCAGGGCCCCTTTTGCTGTTGTGGTTTCATGGTCTGCAATCATGCCCGAGGCCACATAAGCGTTCAGCCCGGCAGCATCATCACCGCCATAGTGTCCGGTCAATATTTTTTTGGCCTGCAGCCCGTGACCGGTGATCTGATGAACGGTCTCATCGCCGTATACCACACCGGGAAAATTCATCTGTTCGCCCTGGAGAAAGGCAAGGCCCTGCTCATAGGAAGCCATCACATCTTCAGGACCGATGACGGCGCCGGCATCCTCCATTCCCGGCAGGGACGGTACGCAGACCGGCATGGCGGTCAGTACTTTGAGGGGCAGGCCTTCCGCGCTTTCCTTGAACAGATTGAGGGCTTCCATGCCCAGGACATTGGTGATTTCATGGATATCAGGACAGATGGTGGTGGTGCCGTGGGGCAGCACCCCCCGGGCAAAAGCGGGCAGATCCACCATGGAACTTTCCACATGCATATGGGAATCGATCAGGCCGGGGCATAGAAATTTTCCTGTAACATCAACGATCTTTGTATCTTTACCAGTCATGATGTGGTCACAGCTGCCCACACAGGCGATAATTCCCTTGTATGCGGCAAGGCCGCAGCCGGGCCGCACCCGGGCGGTGCAGACATCCACAAGATTGCCGTTTTTCAATATCAGGTCTGCCGGAAGGGTTCCCATGGCAACCGCGGCAAGCTCCCGGGTGATCAAATGGCGTTTGGAAGTTGTCATATTCATTTTTTAATCCAGGGCAGAAGAAAGTCCGTCAATGAGCCGGCTGATCTCATCTTCGGTGGTGTAATGGAGAAATGATAACCGGAGCACCCCTGTCTCAAAGGGGATGTGCATTCCCATCAGCGGGCGGACACCGTAAAAATGGCCCTGGCCGGCCATTATTTTTTTTGCGGTGAGCCCTGCAAAGACCGCATCCAGGGATTTGTTTCTGGGCAGAAGGGATATGGTGGGTACCCGCAGCTCAGGATCATCCGGTCCGATGAGCCGGATGTCGCTGCGCTGTTTCAGCCAGGCCAGAAGGGTTGTCAAAAGATTTCTTTCATGATTCCGGAACAGTTGTTTGAGCTGTCTGCCTTTTTCTGCCGGATCTGCTGGACCGGTTGCATCACCCGGATCGGAAAAATGGTGGTCGTATACTGCATCCAGGTATTGTGCCACCCCGGCAGCTGCCGCAATCTGGGCATGATCCGGACCGGCCGGCATCATTTTTTTCCGGTCAAGATGGGCGTTGAAGAAATGGCCCTGGTTGGGCAGGGCATCCATGACCTGTTTTTTTATGGTCATCAGCCCCAGGTGGGGTCCCCAGGTCTTGTACAAAGAAAACAGGTAAATGTCTGCGCCAAGGGAGCCGACATCCGGCAGGCCATGGGGGGCATAAGCCACCCCGTCCACCACCACGCACACGTCAGCAGCGGCCTTTGCTCTGGCGACAATGTCTGCCACCGGGTTGACATGGCCCACTACATTGGAACAATGGGGAAATGCCAGCAGCCGGGTTTTTTGTGACAGCAGGGCATCCAGATCATCCGGGTTCAGCATGCCGGTGTCCGGATCTACAGACCATTCTTTGATGATGATGCCGGTTTTTTCCAGGCGCCGCCAGAATCCGGCATTGGA
>JAABUD010000027.1 GCA_011389555.1 Desulfotignum sp.
TGGTCGATGATCTCCTGTTGCAGGGGCCGGAAATCGTCATACCCGAATACCGTTTTCAGAATTTCCATGAAGGCTTTTCTCATTGAAAATAAGGTTATTGACGGTTGTTTTTCAAGGATTCCAGGGCTTCCACATCGGCCAGATCCTTGATTCTTCCTGTAGCCTTTTTGTTGCGTATGAGGTCGTCGACAGCTGGAATATGAACGTCAATGCCTTCAATGTTGATGATGGTGGTATGACGAAAAGTGTCTTCAAATGTCAGGCCGGACACGCCTGTCATGATATCGATCCGTCTGGGGGCGACACCGATCTGAAAAACGATGCCGTCTGTTTGGAGATCTTTTCTGGTCAGGTTGTGCAGGGGAGCACCAAACCGCTGCAATGCCCGGATAACGGCATTGGCGTTTTGGGGAGACGGCATGATCCAGATATCAATGTCCATGGTGGCCCGCGGATATCCGTGGGCGGCCATGGCGTAGGCTCCGATAAGTATGAACTTTACCTTTTCGTCGGATAATGCCTGTAACATCTCTTTGTAATCGTTGTTCAACATCGTGTTTTTTACTCAGGGAAGCCGCTTCACGGGTCAAGGGCCAGACAAGACAAATGCGTTCTTCCGGTGTGCCTGGCACATAATTGTTCTCCTGATGGTCTTTCATCAGATATAATGCGGTATGACCTCTTTCCATTTTCATAGTACATAATACTACCATACAATCGTGGGTAAAAGCAATTTCATAAAATCCGAAATGCTGGCTGTCGCCATTATATGCAGGCCCAGAAATATCATCGTCTGGATTTCCATGCCATTGCTTTGTCGATCCCGGCGATGCCGGAAGTTCAACTATCAGATGCAGTAACCGAATTTTCATGTTATTACAGTCAAATGGTTCAGATGAAAATCAACATACGTCTATGGAGCAGACATCTTGGATCGATTTGACATCACGGCCGGCCGGGTCTGGTTTTTTTATACGGCGATTAAGCAGAAGCGGGATGCCCGCCTGATATCTTATGCATTCTTGAAACAGCTCCTGGCCCGGTGCACCGGCAACCGCGCCGAGGCCGTTCGGTTCACGCAAAACAGGTATGGCAAGCCGGAACTGGCCCCGGGCATCACGGACCTGCCGGTTCGATTCAACCTCTCCCACACCCGGGGTCTGGCGGTCTGTGCCGTCACCCTTGCCCATGAGATCGGGGTGGATGTTGAACACCTGGAGCGTCCCGTGAATCTTTCCATTGCAGACCGGTTTTTTTCACATCAGGAGGCAGAAGTCATCTCCCGGGCGGATGCGTCTTTGAAGCAACCCCTTTTTTTCCGGTTCTGGACATTGAAGGAAGCCTATGCCAAGGCAACGGGCCGAGGGCTTGCCATCGGACTCGACCAGTTCCGTTTTGTTCTGGACCGGCCCGAGGTTCAGGTGCGGTTTCATCGGCCCGGTCCCGGTCAGGACCATTCCGGGCACTGGCAGTTTTTTCAGTTTTCGCCGGTGCCCGGATATATGGCCGCAGTTGCGGTGAACAAAAAAGACGCGCCTTTGCTGACCCTGTCGGTTCGTCCCTTTAAATCACGCCCTGGTCCAGCATGGCATCCACCACCTTGACAAATCCGGCGATGTTGGCCCCGGCCACGTAGTTTCCGGGAAACCCGTGCTCTTCGGCCGCTTCCAGACAGGTCTGGTGAATGTTTGTCATGATGGTTTTCAGCCGGTCATCCACCTCCTGCCGGGGCCAGCTCAGCCGCATGCTGTTCTGGGCCATTTCCAGGGCGGACACCGCCACCCCGCCGGCATTGGCGGCCTTGCCCGGGGCAAACAGGATTTTTTCATCCAGAAACAGGTCCACGGCCTCCGGATCACAGGGCATGTCCGCGCCCTCGCAGACCAGGGACACCTTGTTTTTCACCAGATGCTGCGCATCTTTTGCATTGAGTTCGTTCTGGGTGGCGCAGGGAAACGCGCAGTCTGCGGCAATGTCCCACATGGGCTGATGATCCAGGGTGGTATCGTGTTCCACATACACGGCTTCCGAATATTTGTTCACATACTCCTTGATCTGTCCCCGCCGGAAATTTTTCAGCCGCTGGATATAGCCCAGCTTTCCGGCATCGATGCCCTCTTCATCAAAAATATACCCTGAGGAATCCGACAGGGTCAGGATCTTTGCCCCCATTTCAATGAGTTTTTCCGCGGTGTACTGGGCCACATTGCCGGATCCTGAAATCAGGCAGGTCTTGCCTTCCAGGGTCTGGTGTTGGTTTTCCAGCATCCGGGCGGCAAAATACACCGTGCCGTATCCCGTGGCTTCGGGCCGGATCAGGCTGCCGCCCAGGGTCAGGCTTTTTCCGGTGAGAATCCCGGAAAATTCGCTGTGAATTTTCTTGTACATGCCGAACAGGTACCCGATCTCCCGGGTTCCCACCCCGATATCCGCGGTGAGGATATCCTTGTTGGGGCCGATGTGCTGATGCAGTTCCGCCATGAAGCTCTGGCAGAACCGCATCACTTCCCGGTCGGATTTGCCCTTGGGATCGAAATCAGCCCCGCCGCAGGCCCCGCCCATGTTCATGGTGGTGAGCGCATTTTTGAACACCTGTTCAAACGCCAGAAATTTCATGATGCTCAAAGTGACGGACGGGTGGAACCGCAGGCCCCCCACATAGGGGCCGATGGCACTGTTCATGCCTACCCGGAACCCCCGGTTGATCTGCACCTGGCCCTGGTCGTCCACCCAGGGCACACTGAACATGAACACTTTTTCCGGTTCCGTGATCCGTTTGAGCACCGCTTCCTGGCGGTATTCAGGATGCTGGTCGATCAGAGGCTTCACCGATGTCAGCACCTTGTCCACCGCCTGAAGGAACTCGTGTTCCCCCGGATTTTTCGTCTTGATGAAAGACAGAATATCAGACATATCTCTCTCCTGTATGGTTACGCGTCAATGATCTGCAGGGCTTCTTCCCGATAGGCATCCATGACGTAAGGGATGTGGGTGACGTTTGCGCACTCTTCGGTCAGAGCGAAAATATCTTTCCGGCTGATATGGGGCACGGCCCAGTTCCGGGAACCGGCCATGATCTGCTGGAGCCCCACCTTGATCTTGTCCACGGCAGAGTAAATACCGACAGCGCCCAGGGGCATGGTCTCGATCTCATTGCCGTATTTTTCCCTGAGCACCTCATAGTTCATGAAGATTTCATCCCGGGTGGTGCCGTATCTGGATACCGTGGAAGGCAGGCCCCCATCCTCGTTTCTCAGCCAGCGCTCTGTGTTTTTCCCCACCATCCCCGGAATCATCAATGCCCGGCCCATGCAGACGGCCTTGCAGTAAGGGGCGCCCAAAGCCAGGGCCTTGAACACATGGTCTTCGGAAGAAAATCCGCCGGCAAAGGCGATATCCGGCACGGGCAGGCCGCGGTTTTCCAGGCGCTGGCACAGATCATGGGCCATGGCATGCAGGTAGATGGCAGGAATGCCCCATTCGGTCATCATCCGCCACGGGCTCATGCCCGTGCCGCCCGGGGCCCCGTCAATGGTGAGCAGATCGATTTTGGCATCGGATGCCCACCGGATGGCCATGGCCAGTTCCCGCATGGGATAGGCCCCGGTCTTGAGGGTGATCCGTCTGGCGCCCAGGCTCCTTAACCGCGCTACTTCCTTCATGAAGCTGTCCTGGTCGATGAACCCCAGGCGGGAATGGCGTTCGAACTGTTTGAGGGGACCGGCTTTGAACGCGGCCTGGAACGCCGGCACTTCCGGGTCCGGGGTGACGATGTAGCCCCGTTTTTTGAGTTCAATGGCCCGCTTCAAAGAGTTGACCTTGATTTCTCCGCCGATGCATTTGGCCCCCTGCCCCCATTTGAGCTCAATGGTTTCCACCCCCAGTTTTTCAATGACATATTCCGCCACCCCGTTGCGGGTGTCTTCCACGTTGAGCTGAACCAGGATATCGCCGTAGCCGTCATGAAACCGCCGGTATTCGGTGATCCGCCGGTCCATTTCCGGGGATTGGGTCACCTTGCCGTGTTTGTCCAGTTCCAGTTGCGGATCGATACCGCAGACATTTTCCCCGCACACCAGGGTGATGCCGCTGATGGCCGCGCCAATGGCAAAATGGGCCCAGTTTTTCTGGGCAATCTCCGTGCTGCCCAGGGCCCCGGTAAAGATGGGCACCTTCATTTTCACCTTGTCGGTCACCCCGTATTCGGTTTCCGTGTTCACGGCCGGAAACGTGGCCTTGTCCGGGTCCGGATCCATGCCTTTGGCGCCCAGGGCATATCCCATGATGTTGAGATGGGAGTAATCCACGGGATAATCCTTGTCCGCCCCGGCGGTGATGCTGCCGAAGGGTTCGGGGTACAGCAGTTCCCGGCCTCTGAATGTGGCGTGGAACAAATCGCAGTTGCCTTTGCATCCATCGATGCACCGGCTGCACAACCCGGATTGCGGGGCAATGTTCCGGGACCGGTTTTTGGTCTGCAGGGCATCATTGGCATTGGGCCGTTGTAGGTTCATGTTTCCTCCTGATTCAATGCATGTTTTGTGTTCAGTCTCTCGACAGTGTTGTAAGCCGGATGTTTCAATCCAGCTTGCCTTTCAGTAAATCCCCCAGCCCGGCAAAGGGATGGGTGGCCCCCCCTTTTTCCGAATAGCGGTCAGCCGGCTCGTCTGCATAGGCATCGGCCACCTGATCCCGGGAGTGCACATTATCATGGCAGTAAATACACAGCAACTCCCAATTGCTGCCGTCCGGCGGATTGTTGTCATGGTTGTGGTCCTTGTGGTGGACCGTCAGTTCCTTCAGGCGCTTGCCTTCAAACTCACGTCCGCAGTGCCCGCAGATCCAGGGAAACAGGTTGAGGGCTTTTTCCCGGTAGGTTTTTTCACGCGCCTTCCGGTTTTTGTGAACCTCGGAAAGAATGGGATTCATTTTTTTATCATCTGTTGAAGCCATGTGTGGGTTTCCTTATATGTTTATAACGACGATGGTGATAAAAATTTGGCAATTACCCGTAACCAAAGGACGGACCTGCAGGCAACACTGATATATAAAAAAAAACCACGGATTTGGCAATCACAGAATTGACCCTGTCAGCAGAGATTTTGTCATACCCGGGCAGCGGCCGTTATTTTATGAAGCCATGTCCGATTGTTTTGTTAAAACACGATATTTCATGGTATACTGAGTGAACGGATTGAAAAAGAGCTGTCATCACACCGGAGAGGACAAAAGATCTATGAAAAAACATGTGAACCATGGTTTCACAAGCGGCCGCACCCGGCTGATCCTGTTTCTGGCTGCAGCAACCCTGTTTGTTTTTTTCAGAACCGGTGGTGCCGTACCGGCAGTGGATAAAACCATTCATGTCATCCCTGTGACCGGTACGGTGGAGCCGGGGATGGCCGCTTTCATCAAAAGAAGCGTGGATGAGATTCTTTCAGCCGAGCCGGATGCACTGATGGTGTTCAAACTGGATTCCTTCGGGGGACGGGTGGATTCCGCCCTGGAAATCGTGGAAACCCTTTTATCCATTCCCATGGGACAGTCCATATCCTTTGTGGAAAAACGGGCCATATCTGCCGGGGCCCTCATTGCCCTGGCCGGTAATGTCCTGGTCATGAAAGAAAACACCCTGATCGGGGACTGCGCACCCATCATCCAGACCAGTGAAGGCCAGAAAGAGATGGGAGAGAAAACCCAGACCGTGCTCCGGGCACAGTTCCGGACCCTGGCCAAGAAAAACGGTTATCCCGAGGTGCTGGCGGAATCCATGGTTACCAAGGGTATGGAGGTCTACCAGGTTACCCTGGATGGCGAAACCGTGTATATGGACAAAGTCAGATTCAATGACCTGACCGAACAGGAAAAAGAGCGTATCACAAAAAAAACCACGGTGGTGGCTGAGGGGGAACTTTTGACCATGGATGATGTGGAAGCCCGGAACCTGGGATTTTCCAGGGCCAGTGTCACAGACCTTGACCGGGCACTGGCACACCTGGGATATGAAAACTATACCCTGGCATACATGACAGAGTCCTGGTCTGAAAGCCTGGTCCGCGTTCTTCAGCCGCTCCTGCCCATCCTCATGCTGGTGGGGCTCGGTGCCCTGTATACGGAGATCAAGGCCCCGGGATTCGGGGTTTTCGGGGTCATCGGCATTGTCTGCCTGGGCCTGGTATTTTTGAACCAGTACCTGGTGGGGCTGGCCGATTACACGGAGCTGCTGCTGCTGCTCATCGGCACCCTGCTCATGGTGGTGGAAGTCCTGGTGCTGCCGGGGTTCGGTGTGGCAGGCATTGCCGGAATCCTGGTGCTGGGAGCCGGGCTGGTGCTTTCCTTTCAGGGATTTGTGGTGCCGGATCCCAAAATGCCCTGGGAAGGCCGTCTGATGATCCGGAATCTGGCCATGGTTGTGGGCGCTTTTGCCGGGGCCCTGGTATTCTCTTTGTTCATGCTCCGGTTTGTACTGCCCGGGGTGTCTAAGTTGATAAAAGGCCCGTATCTGGAAGCCACCCTTGGCGAAGCCCTGGTGGGATCGGATGAGGCCGGGTTCGTGTCTGCGGGGCAGTCAGGCAAGGCTGTCACTGCGTTGCGGCCTTCGGGAAAAGTCAGGATCGGCCCCCGGAAAATTGATGCCATCACCCGGGGCGAATTTCTGGACCCGGGCACCCCTGTGACCGTGGATGCGCTGGAACAGAACCACGTGGTGGTGAAAGCGGCAGATACAGACACGACGGCATTCAAAAAGGCGGTATCATGACATCCTACATATTTCCCGTATTGCTGCAGGTACTCGGACTGGTGGTCATTGTGGTGGAAATTTTAGTTCCTTCCCTGGGGCTTTTGGCAATAATGGCTGCCGGTATATTGCTGTATTCCCTTTACCTGGTGTTTTCCACCATTTCCTTTACCATGGGCATGGTGTTTCTGGGTGTGGACATGCTATTGGTACCGGTGGTTCTGGTTCTGGGGTTCAAGGCCCTGGGGGCCTCTTCTTTGTCGTTGCATAAAAAATTGTCCAGCAGGGAGGGAGTTTCTTCCCAGGCCCCGGATCTGGTATCATGGAAGGGAAAAAAGGGAGAAGCGATAACGGATTTACGGCCTTCAGGCACGGTCATGATAGAGGAAAAACGCCTGGATGCGGTAACCGATGGAGAATATATGGATGCCGGTACACCGGTTGTGGTGACCCTGGTGTCGGGAAACAGAATCGTGGTTGACAAAATTGAATAAGGAGAAGCAGACATGGAGTTTATGTATATCCTGATAATTATTGCCGGTGTAATCGG
>JAABUD010000028.1 GCA_011389555.1 Desulfotignum sp.
TGGGAAAACGAGATCAGGGCCACCCGGGGGGTTTGGAATGCGTTTGTTTTCATGGCCCCTTTCATACCATTATCCAGCCAAAAAGTAAGGCAAAATCATCGGTCAGAAAATATAAAACTTGATCCAATACCCGATTGGTATTAATTTACCAGGAAAGAATAGACAAAATAACCGTATCCGATGCCACGGAGGCTGTCATGACCGATCCGATGTTTGATGCATTTATCGTGGAAAAAACCCCGGACGGGCGATACTCGGGCCGGGTCCGTCAGACCCGGGTATCCCGCCTGCCCGAAGGGGACGTGCGGATCCGGGTTCGGTACTCGTCTCTCAATTACAAGGATGCCCTGTCCGCCACGGGCAACAAAGGAATCACCCGGCAGTATCCCCACACCCCGGGCATCGATGCCGCCGGTCAGGTGGTGGACAGCCGAATCCCGGAACTGGCACCGGGGGATCCGGTCATTGTCACTTCCTATGATTTGGGCATGAACACGGCCGGCGGGTTCGGCCAATATATCCGGGTGCCCGCAGACTGGGTGGTGCCCCTGCCGGAAGGCCTGACTCTGGAAGAGAGCATGATCCTGGGAACCGCCGGACTCACGGCAGCCATGTCCGTTGAAAAGATCATCGACATCCCTGTGGATGCCGGACCGGTGCTGGTCACCGGCGCCACGGGCGGCGTGGGATCCATGGCCGTGGCCATTCTGGCGAAACTCGGGTATGCCGTGACCGCAGTGTCCGGCAAGCCGGAAACCGGTTTTCTCCGGAACCTGGGGGCATCGGATATCATCTCCCGCCAGGCATTTCTGGAAAACACGCAGCCCCCCATCCTCAAAGCGACATGGGCGGCCGTGGTGGATACCGTGGGCGGAGACATCCTGACCACGGCCGTCAAGGCCACTCTTCCCCGGGGAAAGGTGACCTGCTGCGGACTGGTGGCCTCCCCGGACCTGTCCCTCACGGTGTTTCCCTTTATCCTGAGAGGCGTGTCCCTGCACGGCATCGATTCCCAGCATTACCCCCGGGAGCCCAGGCAGGCCCTGTGGAAAAAGCTGGCCAGTGACTGGAAACCGGACAACCTCGGGGAGATGGCCACCCATATTCCTCTGGACCGGTTGTCCCCTGCCATTGACAACATGCTCAACGGGCGGCTCAAGGGCCGGACCGTCGTGAATCCGGGATAGTTTTTCAATTCGGTTTACACGAGACCTTGACAATGGTAATTTATACCCATAGACAACAACAGACAAACCCAAAAAAAAAGGAGATCATCATGAGCACACCGCAACATTGCCCTGGATTCGAAAATTTCAAAGAGTTGAAATCATTTATCTGTAAATGCCCGGAATGTGATGAACCCAAGGAAATTTTTTCCGACGAATTCGACAAAACCCACAAATGCGCCAAGTGCGGCAAGGAAATCGATTTCACCACCTGCGCCTATGATGCAGGGTCAGAATAACCTTCCCCTTTCATCTCAGCCCTGCCGGAGATCGTTTCCGGCAGCGGCCGGGCCCGCTTGGTGTTATGGAAAAAAGCCTCAGTATTGCAGCCCCCGCCCTGGTAATACTCTTTCCGGTTTACTGGCTGGTGCAGACCCCGGGGCTTTTCATCATTTATCTTTTGTCACTCTTCATTTTCGGCGCTTCAGTCCGAAAGAACGAATGCCCCCGCTGCATTTATACTGACTGTCCCGCCAACAACCGGTCCCAACAGCAGTAAAAAGCCGCTGTTTTCTTTTGAAAAACCCTTGACGCGGCTGAACAGACCCCGTATAAAATCAAATCATCATATGCAGGTATCCGGCAAACGGAACACGGTGAAATCCCGTGACGGTCCCGCCGCTGTGATCGGAAACATCTGTTTTTTCAAAATGCCACTGCGCAAGCGGGAAGGTGGGAAAAACAGATTTAATGCCGAAAGTCAGAAGACGCGCCGGAATACCATGTGTGTAAAACCCGATGGCAAAGGGTTTTGCAGGAATTTTATGTCCTGTGAAACCCTTTTGTTGTTTTACAGGCAGCCATAGCGAGGTATCTATGACAACACAAAAAAACGAACGGCTTGAAACCACCATTGCAGATATCAGAAAAGAACTGGACCCGGCCGCCCTGGCAGCGGCCAGAGACCGGCTGCGCAACCAGGCCAAGCCCCCGGGGAGCCTGGGGGTCATGGAAGATATCGCATCCCGGCTGGCCGCCATCAAAGGCACCATTGACGTCAGACTGACCAACAAGCACATCGTGACCTGCGCCGGGGACCACGGCGTGGTGGCAGAAGGGGTCAGCCTTTATCCAGCCGAGGTCACCCCCCAGATGGTACTCAATTTTGCCGGGGGCGGGGCATCCGTGAATGTCATCGCCAACCATGCCGGTGCCCGGGTCAAGGCCGCCGACATCGGCGTGAATTATGATTTTGATCCGGCCCTGCCGATTTTCCACAAAAAGGTGCGCCACGGCACCGCCAATTTCACCAGAGAACCGGCCATGACCCGGGAAGAGGCGGTCCGGTCCATTGAAGCCGGCATAGAAATAGTCGAAGAGCTGAACGCAAAAACCCCGGTGGATCTGCTGGGAACCGGGGACATGGGCATCGGCAACACCACCCCGTCCTCTGCCGTCATTGCCGCGTTTTCCGGCCTTCCCGTGGAAAAACTCACCGGCCGGGGCACGGGCATTGATGATACGGGCCTGGCAAACAAGATTGCTGTGATTGAAAAAGGCCTGGCCCTGCACCGGCCCGACCCCAAAGACCCCCTGGATATCCTGTCCAAAGTCGGCGGCCTGGAGATCGGGGCCCTGGCCGGACTGGTGCTGGGAGCGGCAGCCAGGGGTATCCCTGTCATCTGTGACGGGTTTATTTCCACAGCCGGGGCCTTGATTGCCTGTGAGCTCGCACCGGCTGCGAAAAATTATCTGTTTGTCAGCCACAAATCCGTGGAGATCGGCCACAAATACATGCATGACCGCCTGGGGCTGGAGCCGCTCATTGACCTGAAGTTCCGTCTGGGCGAGGGCACGGGGGCGGCGGTGTGCATGGAACTGCTGGACCTGGCCACGCGGATTTTAGCGGACATCAAGACGTTTGAGGAAGTAGGGGTGACCAACATCGATTGAGACCCCAACCCACATCAAGTGCGGGAGTGAGATGGAATCCCGCACTTGATCAACGAAAATCCCGATGATGGCCCCTGCCAGTTTTTCAAAGGCGGGTCTCGGGTCGGAACCTATTCTCCCAGCATGATGCGGATAATTTCCCGGTCGGTTTCCCGCATGCCGTCTCTGCCGAGCCGGCCGATATTGGCAATGGTGTTTTCCACCCCTTTTGTCACGATGCCGTCCCCGCCGTAAAACTGCCGGCCCTTCTGAAACATGTAAAACCCCAGAAGCCCTGCTTCCACGGAAAAGGCAATCTTTCCGGCACAGGAGGGTTTGGCTCCGTCACAGATGATGCCGGACACCATGGCCAGGGCATTGACGATGGTGTGGGCCACCTCCCTGAACCTGCCCCCGTGGAGCCAGGCAATGCCGGCACCGGCCCCGACCCCGGCGCTGACAGCACCGCAGTAGGCGGACAGCCGGCCGATACCGGTCTTCTGGTGAATGGTCACCAGGTTTGATACCACCAGTGCCCTGAGCAGGGTTTCCCTGTCAACCCCCATGTGCCGGGCATACACAATCACGGGCACGGATGCGGCAATACCCTGATTTCCGCTGCCGGATACGATCACCACGGGCAGTTGACATCCGCTCATCCGGGCATCTGATCCTGCTGCAGCCATGGCTTTGGCCCGGACCTTTATGTCATCTCCCCAGATGTCCAGCAGCACAGATCCGATGTTGGCCCCCCAGTCGCCTGTGATCCCGGCGTCAGCTATCGTTGTATTATAATCGATCTGCCGTTGTATCAGGGGCTGGATATCCTCTGTTTTCACAGATGCAGCAAAATCAAGGATATCCTTTATATTCAGTATGGATCGGTCTGTGAGTCTGTCTGTATTGATCTCATCGCAGTCCTGGTTCTGATACACAATGCCGTCATTTTTTTTGATCAGAACAATGTTGGTATGAAAATGGGAGATCCGGACCATGGCACTGGAACTGCCCGTATAGACAGTCACGGCCAGATCAAATATCAGGCCGGAGTCGATGTGACACACCGTGATTGCTGTGTTTTCAAGAAAAGCCGCTGTTTTCTTCTGCCCGACCGCATCCACACGGGAAATAACCTCCAGGGTTTTGTCTGCATCCCCTGCGACAATGCCGACTGCAGCAGCGGCTGCAATACCCCGCAGCCCCCCTGTATTGGGCACCACCACACTTTTTACATTCTTGATAATGTTGTCACTGGCCGCAATCCTCACCCGGTCCGGCTGACAGCCAAGCACGGCCGTGGCTTTTGCTGCGGCATAGGCAACGGCGATGGGTTCTGTGCAGCCCATGGCCGGGACAAGCTCTTCATTCAAAATGGCCAGACAGGCCCGGTACGGTTCATCGGTCGGTTTCATCTGTTTTCCTGGTGATTTTTTTTGCATGTGTTACCAGCGGCCATAATGGTACCCTGACCGGCAGCAAAACACAATTGAAATTCCCGCAGCTCCGACGTCTGATCCAATATTCGGCGTGACCGGACGGATCCCGCCTCTGTAAAGAATCCAAAGGAGTTCAACCTTGTTTTGACCGGATTCCTGTGCTATTTTTGATTACACGGTGAATTGGAAAAGAGATGATCAAAACAGATGGACTGACAGTTGGGAATCAAATGAAGATCTGCATGTTTACCAATACCTATCTGCCCCATGTGGGCGGGGTGTCCCGGTCCGTACACACATTTTTCCGGGACCTGCAAAGAAAAGGGCACCAGGTGCTCATTGTTGCGCCGACGTTTGCCGGAGATGATGCAGAGAACAAGGACAATGACATGATTCTGCGGGTTCCTGCCATCCAGAATTTCAATGGCAGTGACTTTTCCATGCGCATCCCCGTGCCGTTTTACATTGACGAAAAACTGGATGCGTTCTCCCCGGATATCATTCACAGCCACCATCCGTATCTGCTCGGCGATGCCGCTTTCAGAGCTGCCCGGCGGCGCAGACTGCCCCTGGTTTTTACCCACCACACCCTGTATGAGGAATATACCCATTATGTCACCGGGGACAATGACAATTTCAAGCAGTTTGCCAGGAACCTGTCCACCATGTACGCCAATTTATGCGACCAGGTGGTGGCTCCCAGCAAAAGCATTGCGGATCTGATCACAGAGCGCGGCGTCACCGCACCGGTGACACAAATCCCCACGGGTGTGGACACACATTTTTTTTCTTCCGGTGACGTGCATGGTTGTAAAAAAGCGTACCACATACCCGAACACGCCTTTATCATCGGACATGTGGGCAGACTTGCCCCTGAAAAAAACCTTGAATTTCTGGCCAAAAGCGTTGCCGGATCCATGCAGACCCTTGAAGACACCTGGTTTTGTGTGGCAGGAGACGGACCTGACAGACAAATCATCCATGATATTTTTACAGACCACAAGCTTTCCCACCGGCTGATTCTCACAGGAAACCTCACGGGCAGGGCCCTGGCCGATGCGTACCAGGCCATGGATCTCTTTGTTTTTTCCTCACAATCCGAAACCCAGGGCATGGTGCTCACCGAAGCCATGGCGGCAAAAACACCGGTTATCGCCCTGGATGGTCCGGGTGTCAGGGAGGTGGTGGAAAACCAAAAAAACGGGATCCTTCTTCCTGCGGATGCAGCGCAAAAAGTGTTTTCCCGGACAATCTGCGATGCCGTGTCTGATCCTGAAAAATTACGCTCCTGGCAGCAGCATGCACGGCAGACAGCCCTGACATTCAGCAGAGATGCCTGTGTCAACAAGCTTGTGGACCTCTATGCACACACCGTTTCCCAGGACACTGACAGGGCCGGGGCCGATGACAATGAGATGGAACCCTGGGAAACATTTTTGCTGGCCATTCGAACCGAATGGGACCTGGTTGCTGAAAAAGCCCGCTCCCTTGCTTTGTTGAATCGGGATGATGCTACATAAATTATTCAAAAAATGGCTGCCATGGCATTTTCTGATCAGACGGATCACCGGGTTTTACGGGTTTCTGGATCCTGTCACCCTCATGGCCCGGCTGCGCCAGTTCAGCAAACCCTCTGAAGTGCAGGAACCCATTGAACTGCTCCGGGCCGGGCTCATCTTTCATGCCCGGGGCCTGGTCAACACCCGGGCCATCCAGTACAATCTCGACTGGGTCTGGCCCTTCTGGGTGGTGAAACAGTTCACCCCGAAAGATGCGTCTTTTATCCCCAGGGGATTTTCCTTTTCCCATATCAATGTGACCCACAGGAACTGGACCGCAGTGGGCCATCCCGATCTTGCCGCCTATCCTGTCATCGATCCCAGGGGCCTTGTGACCCCCTTGTTTGATGCATGGTCCATCGATGTCTGGCTCATGACCCAAGACAAAGAACTGCTGCTGCCGTCCCGGCAGCCCCGGGTGGTGCAGACCCTTGATCTGTCAGGCGAACTGGCCGTCACCACTGCCACAGAGAAAAGCAGCCTGTCTCTTGTGTGCACGGCCCGCGTGACAATGGACGGCCCAGACGGCCCGGTGATGCAGATAACTGCCAGGGGCGGCATGCAAACAGATACGGGGTGGCTTATTGTGTCCATACGGCCTTATAATCCGGAAGGGATCTATTTCATCGACCATATCCGCTATGGTGACAGCCGGTTTGTCATCAACCATGCCCACGAGGTGCATTTTGGCACGGCTCCTGAAAAGGTGCTGTTTTCCACCTATGATCGCGGGGATGTGGCCCTGGAACTGGACCGGCCCCAGGCGGAAGACCAGGCGGCATGCCCCATCGGCATGGCAACGGCAGCCGCGTTTTTCCCGGTTGGCCCCGATGCCGCCACCCGAATTGATGTCCAGGTACCCCTGGAACAGAAACCGGGCTTTGTATCTTCCGGCACGGGCCGGCCGGCAGTACCTGCCTCACAGATTGTTTCACAAACCGCGGCCCTGGCCATACCGGATGCC
>JAABUD010000029.1 GCA_011389555.1 Desulfotignum sp.
GTACGAGGCATTCAAACATGCCCCGACCCTGGGCAGCCTGCTGGACCCGAGCCGGGCCAAAGTGGCGGGACTGGTGAAATGGCAGGAGATCGGACCGGCCATCCAGGCGGCCCTGGCCCAGGATCAGCCGGATGCAGTGGTGGAAGCCGGGGTGGTGGCCCAGGGCCTTGCCGGAACCACCCGTCTGCTGACACAAACATACCACCTGGTCATCACAAATGTCCCCTACCTGGCCCGGGGCAAGCAAAGCGACACCCTGCAAACATTCTGTGCCAAATATTACAAGGAAGGCAAGAACGATCTGGCTACCGTGTTCCTGGACCGGTGCCTGGAGTTGTGCGCGGCACACGGCACCGTCAGCATTGTCCTGCCCCAGAACTGGCTGTTTCTGACCAGTTACCGAAAATTTCGGGAAAAACTGCTGAAAAAGGATATCTGGCATCTGATTGCCCGGTTGGGACCAGGAGCTTTTGAAACCATCAGCGGCGAAGTGGTCAAAGCCATACTCATCACCCTGAGCCGGGAGAATGAAAGTATGGTAGGCGCAGACAAGGCGGCTTCATCTTTGGTCTCGATCGACACCAATCATATCCGGGGGATTGATGTGTCTGAGCTTCGGACGGCGAGAGGAAAAGCTGAGCAATTGACCGATATCGGAATTAAGAGTGTGGAACAGCTGCAACAGTTGGAAAATCCGGATGCGAGGGTGACGCTTGACGAAGGAGAGCATGGTGTGCTCCTTGGTAAGTATTCATATAGTTTTCATGGGCTCACATCAGGCGATATGCCGAGAATGAAATTCAATTTTTGGGAGATCAAAATAAAAGGCGATGTTTGGATTCCTTTTCAAAGTACTGTAAACGATACAACTCATTGTGGTGGAAATGAAACAATCTTAAGGTGGGAAGATGGTGAAGGATCTATTCTTGAACTTCAAGGTGCACGGAAAGATGGAACAGGTGCTTGGGGAAAAAAGGGGATGCTCATAAGTCAAATGCGCCATTTATCTGCCACAATATATAGCAAATACGCTTTTGATAATAATACTGCTGTTATCGTTCCTACAAATCCCGATCACCTCCCAGCAATCTGGTGCTACTGCTCCTCCCCCGAATACAACGAAGCAGTTCGACGAATCGACCAAAAACTAAATGTCACCAGCGCCACCTTGGTCAAAGTTTCCTTTGACATCGACCACTGGACCAAAGTCGCCGAAGAAGAATATCCCCACGGCCTACCCCAGCCCTATACCAACGATTCCACCCAATGGATCTTCCACGGCCATCCCTGCGGCTCGGTGATCTGGGATGAAGAAACCAAATGGACGGTCCATGGCCCTATGCGAGATGATGACACTGTGCTGCATGTGGCCATTGCCCGGCTTTTAGGTTACCGCTGGCCCGCTGAACTGGACCCGGACATGGAACTGGCCGATGAACAGCGGGAATGGGTTAGCCGAAGTCAAACACTTTTGCCCTTTGCGGATGAAGACGGCATTGTGTGCATCCCGCCGGTGCGGGGTGAGGTCCCGGCCGCCGACCGTCTGCTGAACCTGCTGGCGGCTGCCTATGGGGATGCCTGGTCCAATGACCTGCTGGCCCGGCTGTTGAGAAACGCGGACCATGTCGGCAAGACCCTGGAAACCTGGCTCAGGGACAAATTTTTCACCCAGCACTGCAAACTGTTCAAACACCGCCCCTTTATCTGGCACATCTGGGACGGCCTGCGGGACGGGTTTGCGGCCCTGGTCAATTACCACAAGCTGGACACCAAACGCATGGAAACCCTGATCTACACCTATCTGGGAGACTGGATCAACCGCCAGAAGCAGGGTATCATTGACGAGGTTGACGGGGCTCAGGAGCGGCTGGATGCGGCCGAAAGCCTCATGAAAAAACTGGAACTGATCCTGGAAGGGGAAGCCCCTTATGATATCTTTGTCCGGTGGAAACCCATTGACCAGCAGCCCATGGGATGGGACCCGGATCTCAACGACGGGGTGCGCCTCAACATCCGGCCCTTTATGAGTGTGCCGGATATCAGGAAAAAAGGGGCCGGGGTGCTGCGGGAAAAACCCAACATCAAGTGGACCAAGGACCGGGGAAAGGATGTGGTCTCCGCCCCGTGGTATCATCTGTTCAAGGGAGACCGCATCAATGACCATCACCTGACCTTGTCTGAGAAACGAACCGCACGGGAGACAAATCATGCCTGAACAAAACAAACAACCTGAGTCTGACTCGGGCCAGACCTGGATGAAGAATAGCCCTGTCGATTCAAACCAGTTCCGTCTGTCACGCATTGTGATCCGTGGGTTTAAATCGATCCGGGCGTGTGATGTGACGCTCAAAAACCTGACCGTCATGATCGGTCCCAATGGTGCAGGCAAATCAAACTTCATCGGATTCTTTCGTTTGATTCAGCAGATGCTGCAGGGCCGGTTACAGGTGTATACAGGCAAGCAGGGGGGTCCGGATGCATTGCTGAACTTTGGCCGAAAAAAAACCGAAACGCTTCAGGCTGAACTCTTTTTCGAGAACAGCGGGTACAAATTTTCCTTGGAGCCCACCCAGGACAACCGCATGATGTTTGCTGACGAAAGTCTTTGGGATGAAATGACCGGAGACAAACCCTTAGGATCGGGCCATTTTGAATCCAAACTCAAGGAGCAAGGAGA
Source organism: Desulfotignum sp. (assembly GCA_011389555.1). Taxonomy (GTDB): domain Bacteria; phylum Desulfobacterota; class Desulfobacteria; order Desulfobacterales; family Desulfobacteraceae; genus Desulfotignum. Next base: position 2,678 of record JAABUD010000029.1, read on the forward strand.
TCCAGCCTGGCAACATGCCTTTCCTGACGCAAAAAACTGGTGCCTGTACCATTTCCACGACACGAGCGAAAGCGCCCTGGTCAAGCAGCGGCATGGAATTCACGACAACCTGAACCTGAAACCGGATGCCCGCAACCTGGCCGCGTTTCTTTTCAGATTGCAAAAGAACTTTCCGGATAATTATGCGCGAATTGTACGGCTTATCCAGATCATTGCCCCATTCTTTGGGGAGTTCCTCCTGCATCCGGACACGGACAATCCCGATTACATTGAATTGCAGTGGATGGAAAAAGGAGAGGAAACGCCGTTCAAGGCCCACCAGCTTTCAGACGGCACTTTGCGTTTCATCTGCCTGGCCACCGTGTTGAACCAGCCCGAAGAATGTCTTCCCAAAATCATTCTGATCGATGAACCGGAACTGGGACTGCATCCCAGGGCCATTGGTTTTCTGGCATCCATGCTGCGGTCCGCCTCAAAACGCCGTCAAGTGATCGTTTCCACCCAGTCCGTCACATTGGTCAATGGATTTTCCATTGATGACCTGATCGTTGTGGATCGGAAAGAGGGGGTGAGCGCTTTTCAATCTCATTCGGAACAGGCGTTTGAAAACTGGCTCAAAGAGTATACGGTGGGCGATCTGTGGGAAAAAAATGTGCTGGGAGGCTGGATTGATGATCATCACATAACCCTTTCAAACAAACAGACAGCATGAGGGGCGTAAGCAATGATTAAACACCTGAAATTAAAAAATGTCGGTCCGGCCCCTTCGATGGCGCTGGAATTCGGAAAGCGCCTGAACCTGTTGACCGGTGACAACGGGCTGGGGAAAAGTTTCCTCCTGGATATTGCCTGGTGGGCAGTGACCCGCAAATGGCCCAATGAAATCAATCCCAGGCTGACTGCCGGTAAAAAAGCGCTTCCAGCTGACAAAGGAGAAGCAATAATTGAATTTTCATTTACCGGTAAAAGCAAGGAAGAATCCTATAAAAGCCAATATATCCCAAAGGATCAGGCCTGGACCGGGCGTGCCGGCCGGCCAGCCAATCCCGGTCTGGTGCTTTATGCCATGTCTGACGGGAGTTTTGCCGTATGGGATCCTGCCCGCAACTATTGGCGGACCCAGGATGGTATGGATGTGCAGGACCGTCCTGCCGCCTATGTGTTCAGTCCCAAAGAGGTCTGGGACGGGCTGCCGGGGCAGGAAAACACCTGGCTGTGCAATGGGCTGATCCGGGATTGGGCCGGATGGCAAAAGGAAAAAGGCGCGGCTTTCAAGCATCTCAAAGAGGTATTGAAAGTACTGTCGCCTTCGGCCGGAGAGGTTCTGGAACCCGGCAACCTGACCCGGATCAGTCTGGATGATGTGCGGGATATGCCTACCATCCGCATGCCCTATCAGCAGGATGTGGCCGTTGTTCACGCATCATCCGGTATGCGCCGCATCATGGCTCTGGCCTATTTTCTGGTTTGGGCATGGGAAGAACATAAACAGGCGGCCAGTCATTTGCAAGAACCCAAAACACGGCAGATCATCTTTCTGATCGATGAAATAGAATCACACCTGCATCCCAGCTGGCAGCGGACCATCATCCCGGCCCTGCTTTCCGTCATGAAAAAATTGACAAAAAACGTTGAAGTTCAGGTGATCACGGCTACTCATTCTCCCCTGATCATGACATCGATTGAACCGTTGTTCGATGAGAACAAGGATGCCTGGTTTGATCTGGATTTTGAACGGAAAAAAGTGGTCCTGCGCCGCCGGGAGTTTGAGAAACATGGTGATGCTGGAACCTGGCTTGTCAGTGAGGCATTCGACCAGAAATCAGGGCGTGCGCTGGAGTATGAGGATCTGGTTGTAAAAGCATCTGCATTGCTGGAAAAAGAATCTCCCGATATTTCTAAAATAAAAGAAATGAACGATCTTCTGATTCAGGCCCTGAACCCAAAAGACAAGTTCTTGTTCACCTGGCGTTATATATGCCGGAAAAAAGGGTGGCTGTCATGATCCCCGTTGTATTACAGCCGGAACCCGGGGACTTTGATGAGAAGGTCCGACAGCCTGGACGGAGGTGGCTGACCGCAAACGGAATCGATCCAGACAGCCCCCCTCCGAGATCAACCGCCCTGCCAAATTACTGGACCCGCTCCAACAAACAGCTCTGGGAGGCTTACTCAGGGGTGTGTGCCTATCTTGCCATATTTTTTGAATGGGTGACCGGGGCATCATCCACAGATCATTTCATTGCCAAATCAAAACATGCCGGCAACGCATATGAGTGGAAGAATTTCCGTCTCTCATGCCTGGCTCCGAATCGAACCAAACACCAGTTTGATGATGTACTGGACCCGATTGGTCTTGCGCCGGACACCTTTTTCCTGAACCTGGCAGATGGGAAAATCCGACCCAACCCTTCACTTTCGCCAGACCAGAAAAAGGCCGCCTTAAAAACCATTCGCCGGCTCAGATTGAACAGTCCGGATCATCAAGTCATGCGGGCCAGGCATTTTTCCCGTTATCTTGAAGGAAAAGATGAAAAGACCCTCAGAGAATTGTCCCCGTTTGTCTGGTATGAAGCCAAACGGCAGGAGTTGTTATGAGAATTCTGTCCCATCTGGTGGAAGCGGTCCGGAGTGCGGCGGTTTACAATCCTGATGTCCAGGTGGCGCCGGCCTGTATTCTGTGGCCGGACAAGGATCGTCTGTGGGAACCGGTTATGCCGCTGGTTCAGACAGCACTGCCGGAACTACTGATCCTCGGTGATTATGTTCCTGAAAAGAAAACCGGGCCGGCCATCTGGCTGCGATGCATGCTGGCCGGTACGGTGGAAGATGCCGTTCTACCGGAGGACCGCTCTCCAGTCTTATATCTTCCCGGGGTAAGCCGCCAGGACCTGCGGGCTGTGGAAACCTGTCCTGACCCTCTCAAACCGTTGGCAGAACTGCAATACCGGGGAACCATCTGGTCCCAGGTGAATGCCAAAGACTGGACCATTCTGGCCTGGCTCAAGTCAGACCAGGGCGGACTGGGGCTGGATGTGGCCCAGGACCGGGAAACCAAAAATGCCATGCACCTGGCGCTTCACCGGCTGCTTGAGGCGGAGTTGGAACTGCTCAAAGACAAACACCTGGACAAGGATTATTTCAACACGCTCTTGACCGGGGGTGACCCCATCCGGGATCTGCTGCTGTGGCTGGACCAGGGGGAGGCATTTCAGGCGGCCCGGGGAACAAATGAATGGAAAGCCTTTGTATCGGTCTGCAAATCCCGGCTTGGATTTCATCCTGTAAATGACGGCCTGCTCGTGGGTGCTGCACGTCTGGCTGCCCGGGAAGACCCCTGGCAGGCTGTCTGGGAGCGCTTCTGCGAGGCCCCGCAACGGTACCCCAACATCCCGTCCCAAATCCGGAAATGCCAGCCACCCAGTGACACCATTTTCTGGCACACCGGCGGTAGTGAATGCTGGGGCTGGCCCCAATGGAATGAGGATCATGAAAAGCGGCTGTACGATGAATTGATGGCCCTTTCAAAGTTCCCGGCCCATGAGGCAGCAGACAAGCTCAAAGCCCTGGAGGCCCATCATGATCCCCGGCGGGAGCTGGTGTGGACACAACTGGGGGAAGCCCCCCTTGCCAATGCCCTGCGACACCTGGCTGTTATGGCCGAACACACCCGGACAAGCCTTTCTGCCGGTACTGTGGATGATTTAGCCAAAGGGTATCAGCAACATGGGTGGCAAGTGGATAACGGGGTGATACAGGCATTGGCCCATGTTACCGCTGCCAGGGACCTTGCAGCGGTGTCAACAGCCATCCGGTCGGTGTATCTGCCCTGGGCCGAAGCCTGCGCCCGCCATTTGCAGAAAATCATTCACGGCGCTTCCTATCCAGGGGGAACATGCCTGACCACCCAGCCGGCTGCCGTTCAGACAGGGGATTGTATCTTCTTTGTGGACGGGCTGCGCTTTGATGCCGGCAAACAGCTGGGTGATATGCTGGAGCGTGCCGGGTTCACCACCACCCAGACCCCGGCATGGGCGGCCCTGCCGTCGGTTACCGGCACGGGGAAAGCGGCTGTGGCACCCATTTTCACATCAGATAAAATCCAGGAACATCCTGCAGGATACAATTTTGAACTGCTTACCCATTACCAGCTTCACAAAGCCATAAAGGAAAACGGTTTTCAGATCCTGATGAAACAGGACACCGGGGATGTCACAGGAAAAGCCTGGTGTGAATTCGGGGACATGGACCATGAAGGCCACACCAGGGGGTGGAAACTGGCAAAATATCGGGATGCCCTGCTCACAGAGATCCGGGACCGCATTGGTGCGCTA
>JAABUD010000030.1 GCA_011389555.1 Desulfotignum sp.
GGAATCTCTTCGAGCAGGGAATCCATGGCGCCGGTCTCAAAAAAGATGACACTGTCCGGAGCATTGATATTTTTGGCTGCCATGGCCGCCAGCATGGAGATGCCGGTGCCGCAGAATACGATATCCCCGTTTTTGATCTCCCGGGCCGCGCAGATGGTCATCAATTCCCTTAATGTATAGTCCATGACTTTTTTTCCTTATTTTCGGTCCAGATTCTTGGCATATCCTCTGTTTCTATCCGCCAGAATTGATTCCAGGCGGGCTCTGCCCACCTTGTCCAGCAGGTGGGTCTGGGTGGGACAGTCAAAGATATATTCTGTAAGATACTGCTGATACGCATCATCGTCTTTTGCGGCCCTGGCATAGGCTTTCATATATGCGGCACCATAGTCATAATACCGGTAACAGGCCGTGGGATAGGCCCCGAAAGGCACCTTTACCACTGCATCCGCGTGAATGAACGGGATCTGGTTTCTGTCCGGATCATTTTTGAGATAATCATCATCCAGCAGTTCCTCACAGGTGATGATCAATGTCTTTGCCGCTTTGGCCTGTTCCACATCGGCAAACGTCAATCCTTCTATGCGGCAGTTGCCCCGGAAATCGGCCATCTGCACATGGATAATGGTCACATCCGGTGTGATAGCCGGCACCAGCACCACTTTTTTGGTGTCACACCACCCGTCAAAGGGGTTGTCCATTACCACCAGCTTCTGGTTGGGAATTAGGTCATGCTGTTTTCTGAATTCTTTGGGAAATCCCCATTTGTTGATGATATCGGTTCCCAGAGAAGACCGCGTGGGCAGAAAGGCAATGCCCATGGCCCCGGCCAGAAACCTGAGGGTCATCTGGAAGTTGGAATAATCTTCCACAATAATGGTTTGTTCCTGGACCGCTTTTTTGAACCGGATGCAGGTGGGCATGAACTTGCCGGTGCCGCCATAGGCGATCTCCAGATGGGACACACACCCGGCCCCGATCAGTTCATCCACCCCCTGGCCGTTGGAATGGGCATACACATGCAGATCTCTTGTCTTCTGCCGGATGATTTCATACACCGCCGCCATGGGGTTGCGGTTCAGGGTAAAGCCTCCGATGGACAGGTGGCATCCGTGTTTTATATATTTTTTTGCAGCATCCTTGAGCTGCATCACCTTGCTGTCTTCTGGTTTCATAATCCAATCCTGATTTCAATTCAAAATAAATACGCCGTGAATATCCCCATTCACCTTCATCCCATCATAGAGGGCAGCCACAAACAGATCTGGGGGAAAAGCATGACAATGATCAGGCCGATGGCCTGAAGAAAAATAAAAGGCCCCACAGACCGGTAAATGTCTCCCATGGTAATACCTTCGGGCACCACACCTTTCATGTAAAAAAGCACAAATCCGAACGGTGGGGTTAAATAGGCCATCTGCATGTTCAAAATAAACAGGATTCCATACCAGAGAGGATCAAAGCCCAGGCTGGTAATGATGGGCACATAGATGGGCGTGGTAATCATGATAATGGGCAGATCGTCCATGATCATACCCAGAAAAAAGAGGCTGGCCATCATGGCAATGAGGACGGTCCAGGGATTAAGGCCCACAGATTCAATTATCTGGGTTAAAAAAGAAGGAAGGGCCAAAGAATTTATGACCGTAGAAAAAGCCAGAGCCCCGATGATAATCCACAACACCATACTGCCGAGCCGGGAGGTTCTGTACAAAGAAGAGGAAAAAACCTCCCAGGACAGCTTGCCGTGAAGGCCCACCACCCCGATGGCGGCCAGCGCCCCGACGGCCGATGCCTCGGTGGGAGTGGCCAGACCCATGAAAATTGTACCCATGATGGAAAAAATGAGCAGAAAAGGAAGGAGCAGGCCTTTGAGGGCCAGAAATTTTTCTCCCCAGGTGGCGCGTTCCTCTTTGGGGATGGCTGGACAAATCCCGGGCTGGGCAAAACTCCTGATGATGATGTAAATGATATACAACACGGCAAGGAGCAGTCCGGGAAGAATTCCTCCAAGAAACATTTTTCCGATAGAAACACCGGTAACCGAAGAATAGACAATCATAGTCACACTGGGAGGAATGAGAAACCCCAGGGCCCCCCCGCTGGAAATACAGCCGATGGCGATCTCTTTTTTATAATTTCGACTGAGCATGGCCGGCAGGGCAATCAGCCCCATGGTCACGGTGGCGGCCCCCACGATCCCCACGATGGCGGCGATGACCACGCAGACCAAAACGGTGCCCACAGCCAGCCCACCGGGCATGGGCCCCAGCCATTTATAGATCAGCTCGAACATGTCATCGGCAATCCCGGACTTATCCAGCAGGCTGCCGATGAGAATAAATAAGGGGATAGCCATGAGCACCTCCCCGGACATCTGGGCAAAGACCGCATGGGGCAGAATCTGGAGTTTGGCAGGCCCCAGAACGGTCACGATAAAAGCCAGCCCCACAGTTCCCAGGGCGAATGCCACAGGCGTGCCCAGAACAAAGAGCACCACCAGGGCAAGAAACATCAACAGGACAATGATAACCGGGCTCATTTTGCAGATTCCTTTTTGAATGTGAGTATGGTGTCACAAATGCCTGCCAATGATTGAAGAATAAACAGGGCTGCGGCAACGGGAACAAAAAGCTTCACCGGTCCCAGGGGCGGTCCCCATACCGTATAGGAATGCTGGTTGATTTCAAAGGAATGGAGCATGTCTTTGCCCCCCACCCAGAAAAGCACCACAAAAAAGACAAGACACACGATATGTGCGACAATATCGGCAAACAGCCTGAACCGAAAAGGAAATCTGCTGTAAACAATGTCCACGCTGACATGCTCTTTGCGTTGCAAAAGCCAGGGACCGGTCAGGGCCAGATAAAACGCAAAGGAGAATCCGGAAAGTTCATGCACCCAGATGGTAGGGGAATTGAAAAAATAGCGCATCAACACCTCATAACACAAAAACAGCATGATCAGGATCAACACAAAGGACGACAACATCCCCAGGCGCCGATTCATACCCCCTATAAAAGCTATGGATTGTTCCAGTTTCCGCATGGTCACCCCTATGTTACGATGTTAAAATTCACATTCCGGGCTGGTTTCCCATCCCGGAATGTTTTATGCTTTTTTTTGCCCTTTAGTAGCCGAGCTCTTTCAGGTGTTTTCTGATCATGTCAATATACTGTGCAGAAAATTCATCTTTTGCAGCCACTTCGTCCCAGATGGCATCTGAGGCTTTTTTGATTTCATCCACAGTAGCCTGGGGCAGAACAATTTTTTTAACCCCTGCTTCCATCATGTCTGTTTCCGCTCTTTTTTCCATCTGCATGAAAGATCTGGTAAAATCCAGGGAAGATTTTTGAATGGCGTTTTCAAACATCACTTGGAGATGCTCGGGCATACTGTCGAATTTGGCTTTGTTCACCAGCACTTCCAGTGTCTGCACCCCTGAAAAATCAGGTACCACCATGTATTTGCCGACCTCGTGCAGGTTCTGGAGGTAGTTTTCCGCATGGGACCCGCTGACAGTGGCATCAATGGCACCCCGGGACATGGCCACATAAATTTCGGCAAAAGGAATAAATGTCGTGGACACACCCATACCGTGCAGCATGGTGGCCATGGTACCTGCTGCCCTTACCTTGAGTTTTCTGATGTCTTCCAGGCTTTCCACACTTTTCCGGGAGAACATGCCATACCCGGGCCACACCATGGCACCGGCATAATACACCCCGTGTTTGGCGTACTGGGCGCGCAGAAAATCCAGACCTCCTTCTTCATAATAGAAGTTCAGGGTTTCCCACATATCCCTGGGATCTCCGGGCAATGCAAAACTGGTGGCCGCCACCGGCACAATGCCGCCATGGTAGGCGCCATAGGTGATGGCCATATCAATGGCTCCGGAACCGGTGGTTTCAAATGTCTGGGGAGATTTGACCAGGCCCCCGGGTCCTACCTGGTCAATGAGAATCTGACCCTGGCTCATGATTTTCAGGTCTTTCGCCATCTGGGCAATGACTTTCCAGCCCGGATGTTCCATTGCATTCACATTCTGGCAGGTGAACCGAAAGGTCTTGGCCTGAACCGTGGCAGCCAGCCCCATAACAAAGATGAGAGCCAGGGCTGATACCAGCAGTTTCGTCCGGTTGGTCCTGTGATTTCTTGACATGCTTACCTCCTGAAAAAAGTTCATAACATTAATGCTTCACACCATTATCCTGGATTCAAACTCAGCAATTACCGTGCCATTTGTCCAACATGCCACATTATCATGAAGACTGGGATATCAGGCCCTCCCTGCCCGGGGCACAATATGCAAAAATGCATATTGTGCCCCGGGCTTTCCCGATAGCCGCATAAAGTTTATTCGTCATGAAAACAAAAACTTAAGACATATTCACCCATAAATATGCATTATTGCATATTTATGCAGATATGAAGGAGTTTTCGGGCACACCAGGTGCAAACCGAAAAACGCCACCACCGGCATCTAAGCAAAAACCCCGCCCAGGGCCATCTTTTTGAAATAAACTCCGGCACTGGCATATGTTTTGCTCTGTTTATCCATACAACGCCACAAGGAAACCATATACACACAACTTTTCTGGAGAAATAAAATGACTTCCACCAAAACCCAGTATTTCAATGAACTCCGGCAGGCACACGTGGCCCAGGGGCCTGCCAACCTGACCCCTGCTGTCATCGCAAAAGCCAGCGGCGCCACCATGACCGATGTGGACGGCAAAACATTCATCGATTTTGCCGGCGGCATCGGGGTCAACAATGTGGGGCATGCCCACCCCAAGGTGGTCAAAGCCATCAAGGACCAGGCTGACCAGTTCATCCACACCTGCTTTCATGTGGGCATGTATGAATCATATATCGAGCTGGCCCGGCAGCTGAATACCCTGGTGCCGGGAGATTTTCCCAAAAAAACCATGTTTGCCAACTCCGGGGCTGAAGCGGTTGAAAATGCCGTGAAGGTGGCCCGGTACGCCACCAAAAGACCGGCGGTGATCGCCTTTGAAAACGGGTTCCACGGCCGGACCCTGATGACCATGACACTGACCAGTAAGATCAAGCCTTATAAATACGGATTTGGTCCCTTTGCCCCGGAGGTATACCGGGTCCCCTATGCCTATTGTTACCGGTGCCCCCTGGGATGCACCTACCCTTCCTGTGACATCGCATGTGCCGACCTGCTGGAATCGTCTTTCATCACCCATGTGGATCCGGAATCCTGTGCCGCCATCATTGCCGA
>JAABUD010000031.1 GCA_011389555.1 Desulfotignum sp.
TCTCTCCTGCGGCAATTTCGGCAATGTCATCCGGACCCTGATGCCCTTTGTGATCACAGATGAACAACTTGACAAAGGCCTGTCCATCCTGGAAGATGGATTCAAGGCTATTTAAGGAGCTAATATGAAAGGGTTTTTCAACCGCATTCTCATCATTGACGTCACAGCGCAAACCACACAGGCCGTGCCGGTCGATGATGCGGTCCTCAGACAGTATATGGGGGGCAAGGGCCTGGCCACCCATCTGCTGCTCACATACAATCCGCCCGGGGTGGATCCTCTGGCACCGGAGAACCACCTCATCGTGGGGCTGGGGCCTTTGACCGACAGCCCGGTTTACGGCAGCTGCCGGTATGGCATCTTTTCCAAGTCTCCGCTCACCGGATTTTATGCGGAAAGCTATTCCGGGGGCCGGGCCGCCACCGCCATCAGCGGTGCCGGGTATGATGCCGTGCTGGTCAAAGGCGCGGCCACAGATCCAATGTGGCTGGAGATCAGCGACACCGAGGTGGTGTTTCATGATGCCCGGGATTTGTGGGGCATGGACACCTATGAAACCGAAGACGCGGTCAAGGCATTGTGCGGAAAAAAAAATGCCGCTGCCCTGGTCATCGGCCCGGCCGGTGAAAACCAGGTGAAATTTGCCGTGGTCGAAAATGATTACTGGCGGTCCGCCGGCCGCACCGGCATGGGCGCGGTACTGGGGTCAAAAAACATCAAGGCCCTGGTGTTCCATGGTGATCAGAAAAAAACCTTTCATGACCCGGATGCCATGAAACAATACGCAAAAACCATGGCCAAAGACCTGAACCAGCACCCGGCCACCCGGACCTACCGGACCCAGGGCACCCCGGTCATGGTGGAGGGATTGAACAAGGCCGGTGCGTTTCCGGCCAGATACTGGTCCCGGGGCAGCTGTGACCATTATGAAAAGATCAATGCCGCAGCCATGGCCGAAAAACTGGGGGCAAGGCCCCGGTCCTGCAAGACCTGTTTCATGGGATGCGGCAAACTGGTCACGGTCAAAGAAGGCCGCCATGCCGGACTGAAACTGGAAGGACCGGAGTATGAAACCATTTATGCATTCGGCGGGCTGTGCATGATCGACAGCATCGAAGAGATC
>JAABUD010000032.1 GCA_011389555.1 Desulfotignum sp.
GGACAGATTCAAAGGAAGCAAGGCCACCTTCTGGCTCATGCGGGGGATTTTTGTCCGCTCCTGGCGGCTGCTGGGCATGACAAACCTGATGATGAACATGGTCGGCAACCCTGCATTCGTCCATGCCGCGGCACAGATGATGCTGGAGTACAACCTGGCCCAGCTGGATCTGCTGGCAGAGGCCGGACTGGACGTCCTGGTCATTGAAGATGACATCGCCTCCACCAGCGGCCCGCTGATATCCCCGGACCATTTTAACACCTTTGTCAACCGATATAACCGGCAGATCGTTGACCAGGCCCACAAAAAAGGAATAAAGGTGGTCCGGCATTCTGACGGCAACCTGTGGCCCCTCATGGATACCATACTTGACACCGGTTATGACGGCATAAATCCCCTGGAACCCCAGGCAGGCATGCATATCAAAAAGATGAAAGCCTTCTGCGGTGATAAGATCTGTCTGCTGGGCAATATCGACTGTGTGGATCTGCTGCCTTCGGGCACGCCGGACCAGGTGGAAGCGGCGGTCATTCAGGCCATTGCAGACGGGGGCGCAGGCGGGGGACTGATCATCTGTTCTTCCAATTCCCTGCACCCGGGGGTGAATCCTGAAAACTGCATCGCCATGTTCCAGGCGGTGCGCAAACACGGGAAATACGAACAAAAAGGCCGGGCATGATGACGAAAAAACAATCCTGGACGGTGTTCTGGCTGCTGTTTCTGCTGTACATGTTTGACTACATGGACCGGATGGTCATTGTGTCGCTTTTTCCCTTTCTCAAACAGGATATGGGCATGACCGACGCCCAGTGCGGCCTTCTGGTCTCTGTTGTGTACTGGTCGATCCTGGGGTTTTCATTTCCTGTATCCATTCTGGTGGACCGCTGGAGCCGCACAAAAAGCATCTCCATCATGGCGGTGGTCTGGAGCATGGCCACCCTGGCCTGTGCATTCACAAAAACATTTCCCCAGCTTCTGGCTGCCAGAACCGCCATCGGCATTGGCGAAGCCGGATATGCCCCGGGTGGTACCGCCATGCTGTCAGCCAGCTTTCCCATGGAAAAAAGGGCACGGATCCTGGGGCTGTGGAATGCATCCATTCCTCTGGGCAGTGCCCTGGGCATAGGCATCGGCGGATTTGTAGCCCACCATTTTGGCTGGCGCCATGCATTCGGACTGGTGGCTGCTCCCGGACTGGTCCTGGCGGTGTTGTTTTATTTTGTCAAAGATTATGAAACCGTCAAGCTCACCAAAATTGAAAAAACCGGTAAAGAAACAAAGATGCAGTTTCTGGATATGGCCAGGCAGTTTACCCACAATACCCCCCTTTTGTGCAACAATCTGGCATTTGCCCTGAACGTGTTTGTCACCACGGCGCTGCTGACATGGCTGCCCACCTATTTTCACCGGATGAACGGCATTGCCATGGACAAGGCAAGCATGAAAGCCGGTTCCATCATGCTGCTTGCCATCATCGGCGCGCCCCTGGGCGGGTTTCTGGCAGATGCGTGGATGAAAAAAAATACAAAAGCCAGGCTCCTGTTTCCGGCGGTATCTTCTGTGGTCACAGGTGTTCTGCTGTTTATCGCCTTTGGGTTTTTACAGGGAACCGGTCAGTATATGGTGCTGCTCCTGGTGGGCATCACTGCGGTGGCATTTGTTCCCTGCTGTGTGGCCGTGACCCAGGATGTGGTCCACCCGGGGCTCTGCGCTGTTTCCTTGAGTCTGAGTATTATCATTCAGCATCTGCTTGGTTCAAGTCTTGCCCCGGTTGTCATCGGCAACCTGTCTGATATGTACGGCATTGACACGGCTTTGGCAATCCTGCCGGTATTTGCCTTGCTGGCCGCAGCAATGCTGTTTGCCGGGTCGTTTTTTTACGAAAAAAATCTGTATACAGGCCGTGCACGGCACCCTGCCGAACAGCTCCCGGGTGAGTCAGAAATATGAAAAAGGATCGTAATGAAAGAACTGGCAATCAAAGCAAAGAATGTTCACAAAACATATGGCAGGCTCACGGCGGTCAATCATTTGAGTTTTGAAGTGCCCGTGGGCATCTGCTTTGGGTTTTTAGGTCCCAATGGCGCGGGCAAGACAACCATGATGAAGATGCTGTTCGGCAAAACCGAGCGGAACCATTCCCGGGGCGGTGAGGTCTCTGTTTTTGGATATGACCCGAAAGAAAGTGCGCTTGAGATAAAATTTTTTACCGGAATTGTGAGCCAGGAAGACAATCTTGACCAGGAATTAAGTGTTTTCCAGAATTTGTTGATTTATTCCAGATTTTATGCCCTGCCTGGAAAACAGGCCCGGCATTTTATCAACAATGTGCTCGCATTCATGGAGCTTTCAGACAAAAAAGATTTCCAGATCCGCCAGCTGTCCGGCGGAATGAAACGCAGGCTGCTGATTGCACGGGCATTGATCAACAATCCCAGACTGCTGATCCTGGACGAACCCACCACCGGGCTGGATCCCCAGGTGCGCCACGTGATCTGGGACAAGTTGCGGGATCTGAAAAAACAGGGGGTGACCATTCTGTTAACCACCCATTACATGGAAGAAGCCTTCCAGATCTGTGATGATCTGATTATCATGAACAAAGGGGAAAAGGTCATGCAGGGCCCGCCTGCCTTTCTGATCGACAAACATATTGAAACATATGTTCTGGAGCTCTTACATGCCGGGGACAAGGCATTCAATGCCCCGGACGGTGTCCGCACCGAACTCATGAACAGCCGGGTCCTGCTGTATGCCGATGATTTTGAAAAAATCAGACAGGTCTCGGAACAGTTCAAGGCAGGGGATTTCATATTGCGCCAATCCAATCTCGAAGATGTGTTCCTGAAAATTACCGGGAGAAAACTGCATGAATAGCCCATACAAAATGGCAGATCTCGGACCGGTCCGGCCGCCGCATTTTTTTCAGCGGATCTTCAGTGTCTGGTTCCGCCATGTCCGCGTATACACAAAACACCTGATCAGTAACGGATTCCCCCCGTTTGTGGAACCGCTGATGTTCCTTGCCGGGATCGGACTGGGCCTGGGAAGCTATGTCGGGCTGATAGAGGGAAAAACATACATCATGTTTCTGGCCTCAGGGATCATTGTGCCGTCGGCAATGTTCACAGCCACCTATGAATGCACCTTTGGCTCGTTCATCCGCCTGGAATTCGACAAAGTCTATGACGGCATGATATCCGCCTCCCTGACTGTCAAAGACATGTTCATGGGGGAAATACTGTTTGCCGGAACCAAGGGGTTCTTTTTTTCCGGTGCGGTCCTGATCGTTGTTGCGGGATTCGGCCTGGTGGAATCCCGCATGGCTGTCTTCACACCGTTCATCGGGTTTGTCACCGGTATGATGTTTGCGGCACTGGCTTTGTTTGTCACCTCTTTTGTCCAAAACATCAACCACTTCAACTTTTATTTTACCGGCCTGATCACCCCCATGTTTTTCTTTTCCGGTATTGTGTTCCCCCTGGACAACCTGCCTGAATTTGCCCGGTGGATGGCAGCTGTTTTCCCGTTAATGCACGCGGTACGGCTGGTAAGGGCCTTTTTTTTCAACAGTTTTGACATAGGATTGCTGTTCAATATGGCATACATGATCATATGTACCGTTTTGTTCGGCAGCATGGCCATAAGGCGCCTGACACGGCGGATTGTCAACTGATACCATCTCCCTTTTTTTATTCCTTGAAACAGATGGATGCATCCTTGGGCAAAGCCAGTCCGGCGCTCACTTCCAGGGCCTTGAGAATGCCGGATATGACAGGGCAGGAGATATGGGGGATATTTTTTAATGAAGTTTCCAGTATGAGGGAATGGACCGCCCCGGTCTGTTTGTTTTTAAACAGTTCCGCCATCAGGTCCATCTCTTTGTCTCCGAGAAGTTCATTTACCTTCTGCCAGTTGGGGCACTGGCTTTCCAGTCTGAATATGGCCTTGTATCCGGTGGTTTTTTTTGCATGAACCTGTGTAACAAAGCCGCAGATACCGGCATTGATTTCAACGGTGGTCATCGGGTATATCCTTTATGTGTCTTTTTCATGGTACCTGTCATTTTTAGGGCATCTGTCAGATAATTACAAGACAATGGACATGAAGCCGCCATTTTTTTTCATATGCCATGATATGCCGTCGGTGCGGATCTGTCTGTTTTCCGATAATGTCTCTTGACAATCTGCCGGCAGAAATTTATTTTATTTTAAGTCTTAATTTAAAATAAAAAACCGGTTAATTCAACAAGTAACATATACATATGAACAGAGATCTGCAAGGCAAATATATCCAGATATCGACCGGTGGAGAAAAGGCCCGGGCATTTGTTCCAGCCCCATTGCCGCCGGCACCTCCCATTGAATGGTCATCCGGGCTCAGGGAAAAATTTGACCGGGCTCTGCTGGCCCTTGGCCGCCTGGACAGTGTCTCCGTTCTGCTTCCAGATACATCGCTTTTCCTTTATATGTATGTGCGCAAGGAAGCGGTGCTCTCGTCAATGATCGAGGGCACGCAATCATCGCTGTCAGACCTTTTGATGTTTGAATTCGAACATCAACCCGGAGTTCCCCTGGATGATGTGCAGGAAGTGAGCAACTATGCAGCCGCTCTTAATCATGGTCTCAGGCGGATTGGAGAGGATTTTCCGCTTTCGATCAGGCTGCTCAAAGAGATTCATAACGTATTGCTGTCCAAAGGTCGCGGCAAAGTAAGCGGCCCTGGTGAGTTTCGAAGAAGTCAAAACTGGATTGGTGGAAGCCGCCCCGGCAATGCCGTTTTTGTACCGCCACCTCCTGAATATCTTCAAGAATGTATGGGAAAACTGGAACTGTTTCTCCATGATCAGCCGGAAAAAACCCCGGTGCTGATCAAGGCTGCACTGGCGCATGTCCAGTTTGAAACCATCCATCCGTTCCTTGATGGTAACGGTCGTCTCGGCCGCCTGATAATACCCCTGCTGCTGTGCTCTGAAAAAGTCCTTACGGAACCGATGCTGTACCTCAGCCTCTATTTCAAAACCTACCGGCAGCGGTATTATGAACTTCTGAACCAGGTACGGCTGACCGGTGACTGGGAGGCCTGGCTTGATTTTTTTGCCGATGCCGTCATTCATACAGCAGCAAAGGCTGTTGAAACCGCTCAGCAACTGATGAGACGGTCTGCTGAAGATGGGCAGCGCATCAACGGTCTGAAACGTATATCCGGTTCAGCCCGTCTCGTTCACAAGACATTGCTCGAGCGCCCAATGGCTTCACCCAACTGGGTCCAGGAGAAAACACAGCTTTCACCGGCTACCGTTAATGCCTGCCTGCGTGAACTGGAACAGCTTGGTATCGTGAAAGAAATAACCGGCCAGAAGCGTAACCGCCTTTATTCATATGCAGAGTATATCCGGATAATGAGCCAAGGAACCGAGTTGCCCCGGTAAGCGAATATGGATCTCAGATGCCATCAAGGAGATATTCGGTACGCATGATTCCATGGAAATTGGTAAGCCGTTCCAGAACACCTGATAACGAAAGCGAGCTGACACTCTATCAGAGGGACACAGAATATTCCATCCGTGTCAACGGGCAGGAGCTTATGAACAGCAGGATGTTCGGTTCTGAAAAGATACTTGCCGAATTATCCTGCCCTCCAATTGCCGATCGAAAAACAGCCAGTGTGCTGATCGGAGGACTTGGGATGGGATACACACTTTCAGCAGCGCTTCGGTTGCTTCATTCCGATGCAGATGTGCTTGTTGCCGAACTGGTTCCATCCGTCGTCGAATGGAATAAAACCGTGTTTGGGTCGTTAGCCGGTGATCCCCTCAGGGATTCTCGTGTTACAGTGATTGTTGAAGATGTGATAACCATAATCAATGATAACACATCGGCCTTTGATGCTATTCTTCTGGATGTGGACAATGGCCCGGCCAGTTTGACCCAAAAGAAAAATGTTGCATTATACAGCATGTCAGGACTCTCGAAGATACACCGTGCGTTACGGCCAGGCGGCGTGGCTGCCGTCTGGTCATCGTCACCGGACAAAGGTTTTATGCGAAGACTCAAGCGGTCTTTTTTCCATGTCCTTGAAAAAAAAGTCAGGGGCAGAGCGCCTAAAAAAGGTCCTGTTCATACCATCTGGATAGCCACAAAACCATGGTAATCCCTGTCGGATTCTGTAAATCAAAAATCGTTTACACAGTTGAAAATTCCTTCTGGGCTATTTTTTGGAACAGATGGATGCATCTTTGGGCAGAGCCAGTCCGGCGCTCACTTCCAGGGCTTTGAGAATGTCGGATATGACAGGACAGGAAATATGGGGGGGCTGCCGAACCAAAGGCTTAGCCTGACCCCGGGAAGCACGGCTGCACCTTTATCGGTGCGGTCAGTTTCCGGAAGGCCGACACCATGGGCATTTTTTTGAAGAAAAACAGGTGTGCCCTGCAACGGCAGTCAGAGGCGCCGAAACCGGGGACAATGATGCTGCCGCCAAGTGTTTGAAAATAGCCTGCCCAGCGGCATTCACAGGTTTTCGGATGCCGGGTCTGCCAGATGCGGATAACGGGAATGCACGCCGTGAGATAGTCGATGTGCCACCGCAAAGGCTTGTGCGGTTTCAGGTGGCGGCCCGTCCGGGCGGCCAGTCCCCCCGGGCCGAAGGCGGAACCGGTGTACACAAAAAAGCCGCGGGAAAAAGCAAACATGCCCAGTTTTCCGATGCAAATGGTTTGTGCCCGTTTGTTGTGAAGGATCAGGGCATAGGTGCCGGGGGACGGTTTCATTGGTTGGTGTTCATCATTTCAAAGGAGTGTTTCAGGCATCAGATGG
>JAABUD010000033.1 GCA_011389555.1 Desulfotignum sp.
GGTCTCCAGATCAGTTACGCCCTGAACCAGATTTTCGGGATCCCGGATGCCTATATCACCCAGCTGGCCATTATCATCTCCCTGGTCATTGTATACACCATCTCTGCTGTCACCGGTCTGCACAGAGGCATCCAGATGCTGAGCCGGGTCAATGTCCTGCTGACCGTCGGCCTGGTGGCCCTGATTCTGCTCATCGGCCCGGGCGGATTCATCATCGATACCTTTACCCAGTCCATGGGGGCGTATATCAAGGATTTTACCACACTCAGCCTGTTCCGGGGCGATACCGGGTGGCTGTCCTGGTGGACCGTGTTTTTCTGGGGATGGTTTCTGGGGTATGGCCCGTTGATGGCCGTGCTGGTGGCCCGAATCTCCCGGGGCCGAACCATCCGCCAGATCATGCTGGCCGTGGGCGTGCTCGCACCGCTGGCCACCCATTTCTGGTTCACCATCCTGGGGGGAACCGGGATCTTTTTTGAAATGAACAACCCTGGCGTGATCTCCGGGCCTCTCAACGAGGCAGGACTGCCGGCCGCCCTTCTGGCCGTGGTGGGACAGCTGCCCATGGCCGGCCTGCTCATTCCGGTATTTCTGGTGCTGATTTTTATCTTTCTGGCCACCACCGGGGACTCCATGTCCCTGTCCATTGCCATCTGCGTGACCGGGCAAGATGATCCCCCAAAAGAGATGCGGGTGTTCTGGGCCATCACCATGGGGACGGTGGCCGCCATTCTCATCAAGATGGGGGCCGGCGGCATCGGGGCTTTGCAGTCGTTTATCGTGATCACGGCCGTGCCCGTCGGGTTCATCATGCTGCCCACCCTGTGGGGCGGACCGAAAATGGCCAAAATCCTGTATAACGAACAGTTCAACAAATAATACCGACCGGGGCCCGGGCGCCTGCAAAAGGAGATGCAATCATGAAAAAAAGAGAAGAACGCCTGATTCTGGGAAAAGGGCAGTATGCCGATGACCTTGAATTCATGAACATGGCCCACCTGGTGTTTGTGGGCAGTCCCCATGCCCACGCAGGGATCGTGTCCATCGACACCTCCCGGGCCCTTGCGCTGCCGGGAGTGATCACCGTGATCACGGGAAAAGAGATGGCCGCCCATACCCGCCATCTACCGGTGCAGGCCAATTTTATCTCCAAAGGCTGGACCTGGCGCCTGGCAGAGGTCTATGCGATTTCTTCTGACAAGGTGCGCTGGTATGGCGAGCCCGTGGCGGCCGTGGTGGCGGAAACCGAAGCCATCGCCCGTCAGGCCGCGGACCGGGTGGTGGTGGAATACGACATTCTGCCCCTGGCCGGGGACCTGCGCACCGCCCTGGATCCCGGGGCACCGAAGGTGTATGAGGACTGGGAGGACAATAAACAGGTCCACCTGGTGTTCGACTTCGGGGATCCGGACAAGGCCTTTGACATGGCAGATCAGGTGCTGCATGTCACCCACCGGGAGGGCCGGGTCACGGGTCTTCCCATCGAACCCCGGGGGTGTGTGGGGATGTATGACACAAAAAACGATTCCCTGGAAATGTGGGGATCGTTTCAGACCCCGTTCCTGGCCCGGCACAACATCGCCGCGACCCTGGGAATTCCAGAGGCCAGGGTGAAAATCAATGCCGTGGACATCGGCGGGGCGTTTGGCCTGAAGATCCATTCGTGGAAGGAAAATGTGGTGGCCCTGGCGTCCAGGCTCACGGGCCGCCCCGTGAAATGGATGGAGCCCCACCGGGACTTTGTCACCACGGGTCCCCATCAGCGCGATGTGTTCTGGGAGGGCGAGATTGCCTTTCAAAACGATGGAACGCTGCTGGGGCTCAAGGCCACGGTGTTTCATGACTTAGGGGTGGAAAGCACCAACAAGGGCATTGCCGCTTTGAGTATTTTTCCGGCCTGCTCGTCCCCCACCAACATGTACAAGTGGGTGGGCATGCATGTGGAGGGCATCGGCACCGTGACCAACAAATCCTTTTACTGCGCCTACCGGGGCTATGGCAAGGACAAGGGTATCAAGTATATCGAGTCGGCCATCAACCAGGTGGCAAAAAAACTGAACATGACCCCGGAAGCGATCCGGATGAAAAATTTTATCCAGCCCCATGAATTTCCCTATCATCAGATCAATAACTATGTGCTGGACAGTGGCGATTACCCGGCTGTGCTCAACAAGGCCATGGAGATGGCGGATCTGGCGGGTTTTCGGAAACAAAAACAGGAACTGGCCGCTCAGGGCAGGTATCTGGGCATCGGTCTGGTCACCGCCATCGAACCGGCCGGGGTGGCGGTCCCCAACTGTCAGATGGGGGGTATCACCGAAGCCCGGGTGTTGATCACCCCGGACGGCAGCGTGGAGGTGCATTCCGACAGAACCGAGATCGGGCAGGGCACGGAGATTTCCCATGCGACCATTGTGGCGGATATTTTGGGGATGGACCCGGCCCATATCCATGTAAAAAGGGTGACTTCCGACTTTATCGGCCAGGGTCCTTTGTCCAGCCGAGGGGCGGTGTATCCGGCCAGTGCCGTGGCCAAGGCGGCCCGGCTTTTACGTGAGAAGGCAGTGAAATGCGCGGCTTGGTTGCTCAAAATCTCCCCGGACCAGGTAGTACTGGAAAAGGGATTCATCTATCCGGCAGATGCACCGGAAAAAAAGATCTCCTATGCACAGTTCGCGGAAAAAGTGTTTTTCTTTCCCGGCCCCCGGGGGCTGGATCCGGAGATGTTAAAGGCCCATGATCATTTGCTGGATGTCACCACCACCTGGTACAGCCCCACCACGCCGGACAGCGGGTCCTCCTATACCTCGTTCTGCGTGTCCGCGGACATTGCCGTGGTGGAGGTGGACATCGATACCGGCACGACACGGATCATCAAGTATGTGCATGTGCATGATGCCGGTACGATCATCAATTCCCAGGTGGTGGACGGTCAGATCCACGGCGGGATTGTCCAGGGGATCGGAGAGGCGCTGTATGAGAAGCTTGACTACGATGATGCCGGACAATTGCAAAACACCTCGTTTTCCAATTATTTGATTCCCACATCCGTGGAAGCCCCGGACATCGAGATCGCTCATCTGGAAACCCCGTCCCCATTCTCAGAAACCGGCAGCAAAGGCATGGGAGAGGCCCCTATCATTGGTTCCAAGGCCGTGATTCTGGATGCTGTCGAGGATGCGCTGATGCCTTTCGGCATCCGGGTCAATGACTCGCCGGCCACACCGGAGAAGGTGAGGACCTGGATTCGGCAGGCCATCGGCCAGGACGGATAATCGTTGGATATCACCGGGAGAATACCCCATGCAACCACCTGTTTGTAAACAATCGACCCTTGGACCGGGAGAAAAAAAATGAAGATCCCATTGACATTTGTTTTGAATCACCAGGAAACCATACTTGAAATCGATCCATGGCAAACCCTGCTGGAAGTGCTCAGACACCAGGGGGGCATGACCAGTGTCCACCGCAGCTGCGAAGAAGGGGAATGCGGGGCCTGCACCGTGCTGCTGGATGATGAGCCGGTGAACGCCTGCCTGGTGCTGGCTGCCTCGGTACAGGGGGCATCTGTGATCACTTCAGAAGGCCTGGTGAAAAACGGGAACCCCCATCCCCTGATGAAGGCATTCACCGATGAACTGGGAATCCAGTGCGGGTTCTGCACCCCGGGGATGCTCATGAACGCCTATGCCCTTATCAACCGGGCGGGGGACGTTCTGCTCACGGATCAGTTTATCCGCAAAACCCTGGAGGGAAACCTGTGCCGGTGCACCGGGTATGTCAACATCATCAAATCGGTGCAGACCGCCCAGAAGGCAAAACTTGCCGGTGAATGGTGGTAGAAACGAATGAATCAGCGGGTTTCGCAAAGGGGGAAAACATGCCGGACAACCGCACAGGAAAAAATGCCATGAAAAACAGTGTCATGAAAAATTTTATCGGGTCCAGGGCCATGCCGGATCTGGTGTACCATTCACCAAAAGAGATGAGCGATCTTCTGGCCCTGGTTGACACCCACGGGACCCGTGCCAGGGTGGTGGCCGGGTGCACCGATTTTATTCCGTCGGTCAGGACCGGACGGTGGTTCTTTGACCAGGAACTCAATCTCATTGATATATCAAAAATGCCGGTACTTAATCAGATAGAAAAATCAGATGATGTGTTGAAAATCGGGGCCGGGGTCAACCTGACCCGGATTCTGGCATCGCCGGAAGTGCAAGAAGGCTGTCCGGTGCTGGCACAGGCAGTGGAGCAGATGGCTTCTTTGCAGGTGCGCAATACCGCCACCATGGGCGGCAATATCTGCATGGCCTCTCCGGCCGCAGATACCGTGCCGCCGCTGCTGGTGTCGGATGCCTGGGTGATGATCCAGGATGCCGAAAAAGAACACAAGGTACAGCTCACCGATTTTTTCACAGGACCCGGCCGGTCAGTGCTGACCCGGGGCCAGGTCCTGACCCATATCTGCATTCCGGTGAAAAAAACCAATGAAGCGGCCTGGTTCCGGAAAATCGGCACCCGCACGGCCGTGATCATCTCCATTGTATCGGCGGCTGTCAGGGTCACCATTTCCAGCGGGGTCTGTGACACCGCCAGAATCGCTTTGGGGTCGGTGGCCCCCACCCCGGTGCGGGTGGCTGCGGCGGAACAGTTTTTAGCGGGAAAACCTTTGGATGACCAGGTGATCGCCGAGTGCGCCCGAATGGCAGCCCATGCCATATCCCCGATTTCCGATCTGCGCAGCTCAAAAGAATACAGAAAAGATGTGGCCCGGACCCTGGTGAAACGGTCCATCACCGCATGCAAGGAGGCCCTGAAATGAAACTGTCCATAGAATATCTGTCTGCAAAAGAAATTGATTCCCTGCACAAAGCGGCATTGAAAATTTTACAGGATGTGGGCATGCGGTTTCCGTCACCGAAAGCCCTGGCGCTTTTTGAAAAGGCCGGGGCCAAAATCCGGGACAAGGATATCGTGTGTTTGGGAGAGGATCTGGTCCAAAACGCCCTTGCAACCACCCTGAAAAGAAAAGAGCTGCGCCTGTACGCCCGCGATCCAAAAAAAGATGTGACCTTTGAACGTCATGACCCGGGCCTGGCCTGCATGACCATGGCCACCAGCGTGATCGATCCCTGGTCGGGGGAAAAGCGGTCCGCCACCATGGCGGATCTGGCCCGACTGGTACACCTGTCGGATAAACTGGCACATATCCGGGTGTCCGGCGGACCGATCACCCCCCAGGATGTGGACCACCGGGTGTGTGACTGGTACACCTGGGCCGGATGCCTGAAGCACACCACCAAGCATATCACGGGCGGGGTCTTAGGAGAGCAGGGGGTATCGGACGCCATAGACATGGGCGCGGTGGTGGCCGGCTCCAGAGAAGCATTTTTAAAACGGCCTTTTATTTCCGGGTGGGTGCTGACCCTGCCGCCCCTGGGTATGGACGTAGAATCTCTGGAAGCCATGATGGCCATGAACCAGCACCATATTCCCATCATGCTCAGTTCCGGGCCGATCCAGGGCAACACAGGGCCTGTGACCATTCCCGGTATGGTGGCCCAGGCCCATGCGGAAATACTGGCATGTATCACCCTGTCCCAGCTGGTGTCACCGGGTGCACCCATTGTGTACACCAGTTTTGCCAGGGGTATGAACATGCAGACTTCCAATATTTCCATGGCAGGGCCGGAGTTTGCCGTATTAAAGGTGGCCATGGCCCAGATGGGGCAGTATCTGGACCTGCCGGTGCGCATGCCCTCCATGCTGCGGGATGCCAAAATCCTGGATGCCCAGGCCGGGTTCGAGACCGGGATGGTGGGCACCCTGACCTCCCTGAGGGCGGATCTCATGGATGGGATGCAGCTGGATACGGACATGGTGGTGGATTATGCCGACATGGTGTTCTGCAACGACTGCATGGCCTTTATCCGCCATGCCATGCGCGATATTCCAATCGATGCCGACACCCTTGCTCTGGATGCTGTTGCCCAGGCCGGTCCGGGCGGTAATCTGCTGGCTTCACAGCATACCTTTGCGCATTTCAAGACCGAATTGTGGCATTCCCATCTGTTCGACCATGACAACTGGGAAAAATGGGAAGCGAAAGGGGCGAAAACCATCCGGGACAAGGCATTGGAACAGACCCTGGCCATGCTGGAAAAAGAACCGCAGATGCTGGTGACGGAAAAACAGGCCGCAGCCATCGATGAAATTGTGCACAGGGCCCTGCAGCAGAAAAAAGCGCAGTGATTTAGGCTTTTACAAACCATTCCACCGGTCTTCTGACAGATACCGGTTCCGGGTATTTGTCAAGATATCCCACCCGGAGCATGAAGTGGGGGATGGTGCCGGGGGAGTGGTTTTCTGTAATGCTTTTCCGGCCGCTGGTTTCTTCCAGGGTCTGAGACATGGGGTGAATGGCGATCATCCGGTCTCTTGCCTCTAAGGCCATGCGCTGAAACCTGCGGCCGCTGGCAATCAGATCTGCAACCGTGTTTCCATCCCCGGTGATCACCAGCCATCCGGCCCCTTCATTGGTCTGTTCTTGTATTTTTTCAATGCCTTTGTCGATAAAGGTCTGTCCTGTTACATCGACCGGGTCCATCACGTGCCGGAGATACCAGCCGGCAAGCCCCTGGATTTCCATGCCGGCAGGGGTCAGGCCGTCTCTGTGCGTTTTGATGGTGCTGTCTTTGAGCCGTGTCCACTTTGCCATTTCCTGTACAGCTGCCCTGTTTTTCATCTGGATGATATAGTTGGCCACTGCCTGTTCTGCCATGTGGTCTGC
>JAABUD010000046.1 GCA_011389555.1 Desulfotignum sp.
ATGTGGTTGATCTGGATATCCTGGAAAGAATCCGATATTTTCTAAAAGATCTCAACACAGGCCCTGATCACCTGGCCCTGGAAACCATCCTCGCGGTGGGTCCCGGCGGGGAATACCTTACCCAAAAACACACGGCCGCGCATTGCCGCACAGCCCCGTTCATGTCGGATATCAGTCTCAAAGGCGCCCTCAAACCGGGAATCAGTCCAGATCAAGCCCTGTTTAACAACATCACCCAAAAAATACAGGCCATGCTGGAACAGTACCAGCCCCCGCTGCCGGATACAGCAGCCCGGATCCGGCTGGATGCCTGTGCCAGTTTTCTGGGAATTAACACGGCTGACATCAGACAGCGCATGCAGCAATAATACGACATAACTTCACTTTTACAGGAGAATTAAGATATGCGCCTGGGATTTATAGGCACAGGAAACATTACCACCGCCATTGTAACTGGATTATGCACCTGTGACCCGCCCGCTGCGGCAACCATATGGGTATCACCCAGAAACAAAGACAAGGCGGATGCGCTGGCCGCCAGATGGTCAGCGGTTCAGGTAGGTGACACCAACCAGGCGGTGGTGGACCGTGCAGATATGGTCTTTCTGGCCATATTGCCCCAGCAAAAGGAAGAAATTCTGACAAACCTCCACTTCAGAAAAGAGCATGTGATTATCCACCTGCTGGCCGGGACACAGGTGGAAGAGATCCGCCCCTTAGTGAAGCCAGCCGACCGGATTGTCCGGGCCATACCCCTTCCCTGCACCGCCATCCATGCCGGCCCGGTAGTGGTATATCCGGACCGGGGAGAGGCTGTCTCCCAGGTATGCGACCTGTTCAACCGGCTCGGCACCGTGATCACGCAGGCAAAAGAAGATCACCTGGAGACCCTGGCTGTGATCACCAGCCTGATGGCCCCATATTACGCCCTGGTGGAAGCGGTGACTGCGTGGGGGACAGCACAGGGGATTGATCGAAAAGACGTTGCCGCCTATACTGCTTCCATGTTCGGGGCTTTATCCCAGATTGCTGAATCTGAAGCACAGGGCGATATCAGATCCCTGGTAACCGAAAGTATGACACCCGGCGGCCTGAATGAACTGGCCATGGCGGTCATTGATGGACATGGCGGTTTTTCCCATATCCTCACCGCCATGGATGCGGTCAAACGCAAGCAGTAGGACGAAAAAGGTTTCAATCTCCAGGGATTTTCCCCTGATCATACCAGCGTCGGGCCAGGTAGATGAACGGGGTGTCCGCCACCCCCACCACCCATTTGATCAGATAGGTGGTCCAGAAGATCTGCACCAGGACCACCGGGGGAAACACCCCCCAGAAGGCCAGCACCGTGAACACCGTGGAGTCGATGAGCTGGCTGACCATGGTGGAGGCGTTGTTGCGCAGCCAGATGCGCCGCAGGCCCGGAAACCGCCTGCGCCAGAAATCATAGGCCCACACATCATGCATCTGGGAAACCAGGTATGCCAGCAGGCTGGCAGCGGCAATCCGGGGCATGAACCCGAAAATCACCCCCAGGCTGTCCTGGGCGAAATCATCCGGGGCCGGTGTGAAAAACAATGCCAGGTTCATGAGCACGGTCATGGCCACCAGGGAAAACAGCCCGATAAACACGGCTTTTCGGGCTTGTTTTTTGCCGTAGATCTCGGACAGGATATCGGTCACCAGAAAAGATGTGGCATAGACAATGTTGCCTAAGGTGGCCGTGATGCCGAACAGATCCACCAGCTTGATCACCTGGATATTGGCCACGATGGCAGCCAGGGGCACCCAGGCATAGAGCCCCGGGCGGCCGAACATTCTGTAGGAAAAAAGGATGAATCCAAAGTTGACGGCCAGCATGGCCAGCCAGAGCAGTTCGTTCAAAAAAACCTCCAGTTTTGTTCAGGCGGGTGCTGTGACCGCCGCATCATCAGCAATACTGCAAAAAGACGGCAGAATCTATCAGTTTGCCGCCATAAAAGCAACCCCCCATTTTCACCCCGGAGTCGGAAAAAAACATCTCCCTACTTTTAATTCTGATAAAAGTGTATTACATAAACCAACTTACTCTTACATAAATGATGTGAACCCTGAATTCCCCGGAACCGATTCCGGGGAATTCAAACCAGATTCTGGAGACAAGGAATGGGAAAAAACAAAAAACAGGAAACATTGATGGATAAAGTGGTTTCACTATCCAAACGCAGAGGTTTTGTGTATCCGGGCTCGGAAATCTATGGCGGTCTGGCCAATGCCTGGGATTTCGGGCCTCTGGGCGTGGAACTGCTCAACAACCTGAAACAGGCATGGTGGAAAAAATTTGTCATTGAAAGAACCGATATGGTGGGTTTGGACGCCGCCATACTCATGAACCCGGAAACATGGGTGGCCTCCGGGCATGTGGGCAGTTTTGCCGACCCGCTCATGGACTGCAAAAAATGCAAATCCCGGGAACGGGCTGACAAACTGGTGGAAAACTGGCAGTTCGACAACCAGTCCGACCTGGCCCCGGCCAACTGGGCCGGCGAAAAAACCCCGCCCGGGGACATGCTGGATTTCATCAATGACAAAAACATCACCTGCCCCTACTGCGGGGGCCTGGACTGGACCCTGCCCAAAGCCTTCAACCTGATGTTCAAAACCAAGCAGGGCGTGGTGGAAGGGGAAGGCAAGGATATCTACCTGCGGCCGGAAACGGCCCAGGGCATTTTTGTCAACTTCAAAAACGTGCTCACCTCCTCCCGCAAAAAAGTGCCGTTCGGCATTGCCCAGATCGGCAAGGCGTTCAGAAATGAGATTACCCCGGGCAATTTCGTGTTCAGAACCCGGGAGTTCGAGCAGATGGAAATCGAATTCTTCTGCAAACCCGGCACAGACCCGGAATGGCATGACTTCTGGAAAACCTTTGCCATGGACTGGTACAAGGGGCTGAACGTCAATCCGGACAACCTGCGGCTCCGGGATCATGATGCGTCCGAGCTGTCCCACTACTCCAACGCCACCGCAGATATCGAATACCGGTATCCTTTCGGCTGGGGAGAGCTGTGCGGCATCGCCTCCCGGACCGATTACGACCTGAAACAGCATATGGGACACTCTGCCAAGGACTTGCAGTATTTTGACGAGGTGACCAAGGAAAAGTTCGTCCCCTTTGTCATCGAGCCCTCGCTGGGGGTCCAGCGGTCCGCCCTGGTGTTTCTATGCGACGCCTATGAGGAACAGACCCTGGAGGACGGGGATACCCGGGTGGTGATGCACCTGCACAACCAGCTGGCGCCCGTCAAGATTGCCGTGCTGCCGCTGCAAAAGAAACTGGGGGAGGAGGCACAGAAAGTGTTCACCCTGCTGGTGAAGGAACTGGGACTGAACATCGATTTCGACATGGTGGGCAGCATCGGCAAACGGTACCGCCGCCACGACGAAGCCGGCACCCCCTATTGCGTGACCTTTGACTTTGATTCCCTGGAAGACGAGGCCGTCACCATCCGGGACCGGGACACCATGGACCAGATCCGCATGAAAATTGCCGAACTGCCGGCGTATTTCCGGGAAAAATTCAAATATTAGGACACAGGCCACTCCGGTTGAAAGACAGCGCCATGGTTACGCTGGAGATTCCTCAAGGGTTTGCTTACCCGGACATGTACCGGATCGAATGACAGTCTGAGACACCGCCGGCCGTGAACGTGGCCCAAGCCCTTGAATCGGACTGGATCCGGTGCCGGGATAAGATCGCCATCGGCCCGGGGGACCGGATTGCCGTGGGGGTGGGCAGCCGGTCTTTGGGAGCAGTAAAGACGTCCTGGTTCAAGGTGGCGGTCATGGCCGGCGGTAACAGTTTGGCCTGGTATATCAATATTTTCTTTACAAACCTGGCCACCTGATTAATAGGTAGCGTCAAGATAATCAAAACCGTTTAAGGGAAACCTATGAACGGCCCATCCGGTTTTGCCTGAAAGCGTTTGATCAAGGAGATGATCCAGAACCGATTATTTGGTGGGATAGTTCAACAAATCCAGGTCTTCAACAAATCGGTAATCTTTTTGGTTCTTTGATATCAGCTTGGTGTCTGTAACAATTGCGGTTGCGGCAATCAGGGCATCAGCGATCAGCAGACCGTGGCTGAGACGATAGGTTGTAAGCAGATCTGCTGCTGTATCTGAGATCTGTTCATTAAGACTGATGATCTCAAATCTTTGTAAGAAATGTTCCAGGAATTTGAGTTCTTTTTTGTTTCTGCATCCGATGATCAGTTCCATCTGGGTGACAGTGCTGATGGCTAAAGACGATGTATCTTCAATCTGCTGGAGGCAGTTTACAGCATCATCAATGCGCCGGGCAGCATCAATCAGAATATCCGTATCAACAATGATCATATCAGCGCACGCCCCATTCTGACTCCCTGGTGCTGCGAACCCATTGGCTGCTGTCTTTCATGTCCTTGCGGCCTTCCCAGATCCCGATAAAGGGTTCATTGGATATTTTGTTGCGGGCAGTTTTTTTATCCGGTCGGATTCTTCTATAGCGTATCTTTAAAAACTCTATAAAATCAATGACCTGTCGCTGTGCTTCAGGCGGCAGGGTTGATATATCATTATTAATGTTTTGCGGTTCCATCTTATACCTCGCTATTTCATTGCCAGTGCTTCAAACTGGTGTTTTTTGATAAACGCATCAAAAAGTGCTTTGAGCATATGACGATCCGGGCGGTAATCCTTTTTGTTTTCTTGCCTGTTTTTGTTTCTCTGACAATTTGGCAGAATCAATTGTTTTTTTGATTTATTTGAAAGAGTTAGCCTTTATTAACCATCAGCTTATAGATTAAATTTTGCTTGGGCAACTAAAAAATCATTGATCAATAACCATGAAGTGCTAATTAATAAGCTGAATATGCCATACTATTTTGTATTGGTAAAGCGAAAAGAAATATTGATATGAAAGGCCATCAACCCCATAGGACATGCTGTCGGGAAATAATTTGAATGCCTTTAAGGGTGTTGGAATAGAGATATCAGGGCATAAAGAGAGATTAAAATACCCATACAGCGACGGGACCGGCAGGGAGTTTCACTATCAAGAAATTTTTGCCGGAATCCCAGGCCAATTTTTTCTTTGTAAAACTGCCGGACACGGTGCGGCTGGACGGAGTGGCCATGCAGGCCAGTGAGGAACGCAAACAGAAGGTGGATTTTTCCATCACCTATCATGAGATCAAAGACGCGATCCTGGCCTGGTCCAACGAACTCATCGCCATGGTCAAATACACGGCCATCGTGTTTCTCATTGCCGTCCCGGACCTGATGAACAAGGCCAAAATCCTGTCCAGCCAGAATTTCACCCCCATCCAGACCTATGTGCTGGTGGCCCGGATCTACCTGGTGCTGGTAGGATGTGTAAGCCTGATCCTGCACGGAATCCAGAGAAAGCTGGCCGTGCCAGGGCTGAATGCCGGCATGGACGGGCGGTGATCGCTACCAAATCATGAACCTCTTTTCAAACGCTTCAAACACACCGAAACAAATGCGGCAGGATCTCACGGCGATGCTGGGACCGGACCAGTGCCTGTTCGATCTGGAAGACCGGTGGACCTATGCCTTTGACGCCGGGGCGGACCAGGCCCTGCCCGAAACCCTTGAGCCTCTGGCCCTGAGTTTACCGGATATCCAGGCTGCCGGACAGGTGGTTCCCATGCTGCGTAAAAGCGGGGTAACGCCCTGCACCCTGGAATTCATCGACCGGTTCTGCCTTGACGCAGTCAGAAAAACCGGCCTTTCAGCTCCTGTGGCATCGTTGATATCTTCCAACACCGGGGCCATGCTGCTCATCGAACTTGACGGGGACCCTGATACCGTGGCCAAAGAGGCGGTAAGGGTCCGGCAAATCTGTGACCGTTGCGGAGCCATCGGGGTTCATTCCGCCCAGAATGCAGCTGTGCGGGAACAGCTCTGATTTCCATGGCATCCCCAATTTATGAGTTAAAAACAGAAGCTGCCTTCTCATAACAGGTCCCGTGTTATCCGTCAAACCCTTCACACGGGCCGGCCGATTTTCAGCACCTCCCTGGCGTACTGGATGCTTTT
This sequence comes from Desulfotignum sp., assembly GCA_011389555.1. Taxonomy (GTDB): domain Bacteria; phylum Desulfobacterota; class Desulfobacteria; order Desulfobacterales; family Desulfobacteraceae; genus Desulfotignum. Next base: position 6,081 of record JAABUD010000046.1, read on the forward strand.
TTTGCAGGCCGCCATCTCCTTTTCCCGGGCCACTTCCAGGAGATCATCCCCCATGTCCCACTCGATTTCAAAGGTGATGCGGTCTGTAGGAGACTGATCACAGATGATCTGCAACGTTTTAAAACAGTCGATGTCCCCTTCGCCCAACGCCACACCGTGAAACCGGATGCCGAACTGATCCCTTGTCAGCCTGTGATCGCAGAAATGGTTGCAGAACGCATAAGGAGCCAGTTTTTTCACGGCATGTTCCGGGTTTTCCAGCACCCCCATGGAGTTCACCGTGTCCACGCATGCCCCCACCAGGGGATGGTTGACCTGGTGAATCACCCAGAGAATCTCATCGGCAAAGGTTTCCGTATGGTTTTCCACGGCCAGCTTGATCCCGGTTTTTTCCAGCAGCGGCAGGGCGGCGATGATCTCGTCATGGACGTCACACAGCTGCCGCATGACCTGCGGGTGAAAACAGGAGCCATACAGGGGCCGGGGCCGCCGGATATCCAGGCTGAGTTTGGCCAGGTCGGCACCGATCTTATGGGTGATATCGATCCCTTTTTCCAACGTATCCGTGAGCCGGGAATCAAACTCCTCATCCCGGGAAAAATTATACTCCAGGTACAGGCCGTGATCCTGGGCCGCTTTTTTCACTGCTGCCAGGCGTGCATCATCTTTTGTTTCCAGATCGCATCCCGTGATATGCAGCCCGTCCAGGCCCCATTCCACGGCCAGGTCCATGAGCTGAAACAGATCGATCTCCTTGGGCCGGGGATCGGCCTGGATGCCCCAGTTCTGACCCAGTCCCCACAGATGAAGGGTATAGGTGTGAAGTCCCAGTTTCATTCGGTTTTCCATGACATCCCTCCCGCGTGTATCCTCAGGTTGGTTTCGCAATTCTTTTATTGGCAATGACTAATTTAGCAAAATGTATACCATATCACAAACCCGCTGCAATAATTATACTATTTATCATTATTTAAAATAGTTACAACCCATTTTTTATTGTCGTTTCCGGTCCTGCCCGATCAAACAATTTTTATTTTTCCATGATCGTACATCAAAAATATTTGATTTTCACCCCTTGTCAATCTTTGGCAAAAAAGGTACGGTTTAAAGTAAGATTTACGCCATCATCAAAGGACGTTCCATGAACCGAAGACCCCATTCGAACCGTCTTCAGACTCAGGCAACGGCAGCCGACGACACGCACCGGTTTTTTTTGACCTTGACCCAGGCGATTGATGCCATTGCCATGGATTTTCAGGCATACGGCCCCCAGCCGGATCTTTTCAGGTGCCTGGCACGGCGGATCCTTGATGACCGGTACCGGATCTCACACACGGATCAGAAACCGGACACCGTGTGGATACGCCAGGGGGGGACATTTTATCCCGTGACCGACGAAAACCTGGGGTTTTATCTGATTCATGTGCTGGAAACCTCTCCCCCGGACCCGGAGACCCTGGTCGATATCTGCCGGCAGGTCTTCCAGACACGAATCGCTGCCGGACATGACAGCACCGGCACCATTTCCGGCATCTGGATTCACTCCGAGATGGACCGGTTTGTCTGCCGCCAGTGCGGAAAATGCTGCCGCACCCTGGATTATGAAACCGGATGTGCTGAATCAGACATCCGCCGGTGGCGGGATCTGGGCCGAACCGATATTCTGGCACGGGTCCGCTGCCGGAACGGATCGGCAGACGATTTTGACGAAACATACCGGATCTGGGTGGACCCGGACACCGGAGAAACCGCCCGAACCTGCCCCTGGCTTTTACCCTGTCCGGATCAGGACCGGTTTTTATGCGCCATCCATGACATCAAACCCGAGGTCTGCCGGGAATACCCCTATACAAGCAAGCACGCTGTCATGACCGGATGCAGCGGACGTTTCATGGCCCATTCCCAAAAGCCGGCTGAAACCATTTACTCCCCATTATGACCCTGAGGTGTTGTATGCGATACCTGCTGATCATCTGTCTGCTTTTTTTTCCCATCTCCGCATCGGGATTCACCTGGCCTGAAACAACCAAAGAAAAAAAAGTGCTGTTCGCCAATGCCGCCGGTCTGGCCGCCATTACCGGCTGGGGCATTGTCAACTGGGATTATTTTTCCACCACACCCTCCGCCAAAAACGAAGGCTGGTTTGCCGGCAACACCAAAGAGGGCGGTGCAGACAAACTGGGGCACTTCCATGCCAGCTATACCCTGTCTCATTTTCTGGGGCATACGTTTGAAAACTGGGGATATTCTCAAAAGCAGGGACTCAAGCTGGGGGCGTTGTCCTCTTTTGCCATCATGAACTGGATGGAACTGGGAGATTCCTTTTCCGACTATGGGTTTTCCTATGAAGATTTTGTCATGAATGCCCTGGGATGTGCCACAGCCTATCTCATTGGAACCCGGCCGGAACTGGATAAAAAAATTGACTTCAGAATCGAGTACCGGCCGCGTTTTGATACGGCCGATGTATTCACCGATTATGACCGCCAGAAATTTCTGGTGGCGCTCAAGCTGGACGGGTTTGACCAGGTCACCCACCCGCTGCTCAAATACCTGGAGCTGCACCTGGGATATTATGTCCGGGGATTTTCACACGGATCCATCCCGAAGCGAACGCTTTATGCCGGCATCGGTGTGAACCTTTCCCGAATACTGAATGGTTTTTCACTGAATACGCTGTCCACAGTGACCCGGTTTGTCCAGATCCCCTACACGTACAAAGCATTTGAAAACGATCTATAACACATAATCCTTTACCGCCGGCAAGAAAAAGCCGTATAATCGGTATCAGCAGAACAGATGGACGAAATGATGAAACAGATGAACGAAATGATGAAAAACATGCAACAGGAATAACAACAAGGAGGCTGTCATGAGAATCATACCTCATAAAATCATGTGTGCGGTCGATTTCAGTGAATTCACCAACCTGACCCTGTCCTATGGGCAGGCACTGGCAAAAGAATTTGAGGCGGATCTCATTCTGTGCCACGTGGTGTCCAACATGGTGCTGATGTCCTCTGCGGGACAGGCCTATATCGCGTCTGAAAAAATCGAGGCGGAACGGCGGCAGGATGCGGCATCCCGGCTGGCAGACATGGCCAAAACCCTGGATATGGACTGTGACACGCTGATATCCACCGGTCACCCGGCCGATGAACTGGCACGGATTGCTGAAAAAAACGGCGTGGACATGGTGGTGGCCGCCACCCACGGGGGCTCGGGGGTCAAACGATTCCTGGTGGGCTCGGTCACGGACCGGCTGGTGAAGACCCTGTCCTGTCCCGTGCTGGTGCTTCACGGGGATGCGGAACCGGACGTCCTGCCCGGGGACCGGAACAAGCTGCTGAACAAGATCCTGGTGGGATGCGATTTTTCCCCGGATTCCAGCCTGGCGTTCCAGTATGGCCTGAGCCTGGCACAGGAGTTTGAAACCGACCTGTTTCTGGCCCATGTGGTCCGGCCCACCGAACATGTGGAGTTTTCCAGTGCCGACTATATCAAGGTTCAGGAAGGGGATTATCTGGGCTGGAACCGGTCGGATTACCTGGGACTCACCCAACAGGCCAACGATGCGGACAACCAGCGAAAAGCGACCCTGAAACAACGTCTGGAGCGCCAGATGGCCCGCATGGTGCCGGAAGAAAGCCGCCACTGGTGCAGCCCCATTACCGCGGTTCTGGAAGGAGAGCCTTACCAGGAACTGCTGGCATTTGCCCGGAAAAACCAGGTGGACCTGATAGTGCTGGGGGTCCGGGGCCACGGTCTGCTGGAAAAATTTCTGATAGGATCCACCACGGACCGGGTGATCAGCCGATCAGACTGCCCCGTGCTGGCGGTCCGTCAGACAGATACCGACACCTGAGGAAAAAAAACATGTTATTGTTACGTCAGGCATGATATATCTGCATCCAAAACATAACAACAAATGAACATATATGTATATCCAAAGGAGTTATATCATGTCTGCATTCACCCCCAACGGTCGTCCCCTTCTCATCGGCAGTCTGCCGCTGGAAGATCATACCGCCGCCCTGGATCTGGTATTTGATCACACGCCGGAGATCCCTTTGTGGGTCCAGCTGCCCAGGTTCAAGGAAGAAGGAATGATCCGTCAATTCATGAACGGACTTCCGGGTGTGGCTGAAAAAAAGGATACCTGGTTTATCGACACGCAGACCCCGCAGTTCGACGAAGAATTTATCCAGTTTTTTGAAGACTATCTCGCCTTGTCCGAACCGAACGCTGATTTTCAGGCATCCCGGTTTGCCTTCACCCCCCTGACGGGCAAAGGATTTTTCCATTTCCTGGAACGGGTGGACCGGGACACCGGCCGGTTTGCCGCGCTCAAAGGCCAGGTCACCGGCCCCATCACCTTCTGCACGGCCGTCAAGGATGACGCGGAGCGGGATATTTTCTACAATGACCCGTTGCGGGATGCCGCAGTCAAACGCCTGGCCATGAATGCCCGGTGGCAGGCCAAAGAATTTGTCAAACGGGGCGCCACCCCCATTGTTTTTCTGGATGAACCGGCCCTGGCCGGGTTCGGCACCTCCGCCTTCATCACCATCACCCGGGCCGATGTGCAGTCATGCATCGATGAAATCGCCCAGGAGATCCATGCGGAAAACGGCCTGGTCGGAGTCCACGTCTGCGCCAATACCGAGTGGGACCTGCTGCTGGATACAGCCATCGATATCATCTCTTTTGACGCGTTTTCTTATTTTGACAAGTTTATTTTGTATCCCAGCGCGATCAAAAAATTTCTGGGCCGGGGCGGTATCCTGGCCTGGGGTATCGTGCCCACAGGCGATGCAGACCTGATCTCCGAGCAGACCAGTGACAAATTGACCGAAAAACTGGCCGGCCAGATCCGCCGGGTGACCGACCTGGGGATTTCTGAAAAAACGATAATGGCCCAGTCCTTTGTGACCCCCAGCTGCGGCACCGGATCCCTGGACCCGGCCTCCGCCACCCGGGTCCTGGAACTGACCCGGGCCGTGTCTGAAAAAATCCGCGCTCAATAACCTCCCCCGGGTATCAGGTCCCCCCCACACACCGGATACCCGACACCTATCACCTGCCCCCGCTTTCCCGAACCGCCTCTCCCCTGAAATCCCCGATCTTCCGTTCACAGGTTTCAAAATACCGGGGATAGGCCTGTTTCATGGCGGCCAGGGCCCGGTCCCAGGGCAGGTCATCAAAACTGCCGTGTTCGGTCACATATTCCATGTGCCGGTTGCCCAGGTTGTCAAAGGGATGAAAAATGGAATCGCCGGTCCCGTCGAATTCCAGGGGCTTGACATTGAACGCCTCGCACAGGCTCAAATTGAATGCCGGGGTGGCCTTGACCCATCTGCCGTCCAGATACACTTCTGTAAACCCGTGCCACACGAACAGGTCGGTTTCCATCAGCGCCTTGAGCCGTTCGGTGTTCAAATGATTTTTCACATCCGCAAACCCCAGGCGGGCCGGAATTTTCTGACTTCGAAGGCAGGCCGCCAAAAGCACGGCCTTGGCCACACAATACCCCTCCCCTTTTGCCAGCACGGCACTGGCCTTTATGCTGCTTTTGACCGGCTCGATGCTGTAGGGATTGTACCGGATCAGATCCCGCACCGCATAATACAGGCGCACTGCCCGGTCCTGATCGGATGCCCCTTCTTTTGCATGCTGTTTTGAGAACGCAATGATATCCGGATGATCCTTGTCGATAAAATAGGTGGCAGACAGACTGGCGGACATGGGTACTCCTTTTCCAGGGTATGGATCTCTTTTGAACACCCCCTGTGTATACCTCATGAAACCGGAAAAAATCAATGTCCGTTTTTGGCCCGGCCGATAATATGCTTGATTTTTACATTCAGTCTGGTAACTATTTATTTTACCCGTGTAACGGGGATCGGTATTATGGGATTGAACCCTAGCGCCAGGGCGGTTTTTATGACAATGATGAGTACCAGGGTTTTGTGCGGCTGTGTTGCCGCGGCAATGATTTTTATCCTGCCGAAGGCTCATGCGGCAGAAACCGTTTCTTTAGATGCCTCCGCAATGGTGCCGGTCACGCTGATGCTGCAGTGGACGCACCAGGCCCAGTTTGCCGGGTATTACATGGCACTGGAAAAAGGCATCTATGCGGACCATGGCCTGGATGTGACCATCCTGCGCGGCGGCCCGGACCGGGATCAGGGCGAGTATCTGCGTGACGGCCGCACGGATTTTGCCACGCGCTGGCTGGTTTCGGCCTTGAAGGACGCGTCAAACGGGATTGCGGTCCGCAATATCGCCCAGATGATCAATCGGTCAAATATGGTTCTGATCGTCTGGAAAGACAGTGGAATTACCGGCGTTCATGATCTGGACGGACGTCGGGTGGGGGTGTGGAAGGGACAGTTCCGTCCGCCTTTTATCGCTTTTTTCCAGGCCCATGACATTCAGCCGCAGATCATCCAGCAGAATTATTCCATCAACCTGTTTTTACAGCGTGGCGTTGACGCATGTGTGGCCATGTACTACAACGAATACCACATGATCTTTCAGGCCGGTATCGACAAAGATGAATTGACGGTTTTTTCCCTGGCATCCATTGATATGCCTTTTCCGGAGGATGGCATCTATTGCCTGCAAAAGACGCTTGAAAACCGTCCGGCCGTATGCCGGGCCATGGCTGCCGCCTCACTGGAGGGATGGGAATATGCTGCGGCCCATCCGGAAGAAACCCTTGATATTGTGATGCAATACGCGCGGGGAGCCAAAGTGCCCGCCAATCGTCCGCACATGCGCTGGATGCTTACCGCCGTGCTTTCCTCGATCTTTCCCGAGTATGTCGGCGACTGGACGGTTGGCCGGCTCTCCAGAGATGATTATTCCCGGTCCGTTGATCTGTTGATGGCGCATAAAATGATCACGGATGCCCCGTCTTTCGAGGAGTTTGTCCATGTTCCGTAAAATACGCATCGCACCGCGAATGGCCCTGATGATTATTGCCGGTGCCGGCGGCATCCTGGGGGCGGTGATCGGGTATAATTATATTTCGGCCCGGGGTCTTCTGCTGGAGGAACTGCAGCAAAAATCCAACCATCTGGCCCGGGCCACTGCCTTCCGCATCGAGGTTACCGGGTATGCCGTGGAAAAGGTGGTGCAATCGGCTGCGTTCATGTTGACGGAAAACGAGCACTCTGTCGCACAGCAGTATGATCTGCTTGAAACACTGGTGGCGGACAATCCGGAGATATTCGGCGCGGCCATTGCGCCGTGGCCCCGGGGCGAGGCCCCTTATGTATGGCGCGCCGCGCCGCCGGCCCGGAAGCTTTTGCACAGTGATTTAAACGCGGATGGGTACCAGTATGAAATATGGGACTGGTTTGCCCTGCCCCGCGATCTGAAACGCACGATATGGACCGAACCGTATTATGACGAAGGCGGGGGCAATGTCCTCATGGTAACCCGCACGGCCCCGATATGGCGAGCTGATGATGAATTTGCCGGTGTGATTACAAGCGATGTCTCTTTGGAATGGTTGCGTGACATGCTGGCGCAATTACCGGTCGGTCGTACCGGGTATGCGTTTCTCGTGTCGGCCACGGGTGTGTTTATTTCCCATCCGGCCGTGGAATTGATCATGAATGAAAGTATTTTCAGCCTGGCCGAGGCGCGTGGCTGCAACAATTTGCGCAGGATCGGTCAAAGGATGATCCGCGGGGAAACCGGCTTTGTGCTCTTTGACGGGTTGACGGATACACGGTCGGCCTGGCTGGCTTTTTCCCCCGTGCCCAGCACGGGATGGTCTGTGGGGCTGGTGTTTCCCGAAAAAGAATTGCTGGGGGTGGTATTTGATTTCAGCCGGAATACCCTGTTTTTCGGCGCAGCCGGGTTTGCCCTGCTGCTGGTGTTGTCCTTACTGATCGCCCGCTCGATATCCCGTCCACTGCAACTGCTGGAAACGGGCGCGCACACACTGGCCACGGGCAATCTCGATGTCTCTTTACCGGTTGTCACCGGCAGAGATGAGGTGGCGGGGCTGGCCAACGCGTTTGAATCCATGCGTACCGATCTCAAGCGGTATATGGTCGATCTGGCCCACACCACGGCGGCCAAGGAGCGGATTGAAAGCGAAATGCAGATAGCCCGTGACATCCAGATGAGTCTGGTACCGCGTACTTTCCCGCCTTTTCCCAACCGCAGCGACATGGAAATTTACGCGATTCTCGAGCCGGCCCGGGAGATCGGCGGTGATTTTTACGATTTCTTCATGATCGATGAAGATGAACTCTGCCTGGTCGTGGGAGATGTTTCCGGCAAAGGAGTGCCTGCCGCTCTGTTCATGGCCGTCACCCGCACGTTTTTGCGCTCGATCTGGCAGGAGGAACCCAGTCCCGGAGCCACCATGACACGGCTGAATCGGGAATTGGTCCGGGATAATGAGTCCTGCATGTTCGTGACCCTGTTTTGCGCCCGGATCAACCTGACCACGGGACATTGTGTCTACGCCAACGGCGGACACAATCCGCCTTTTCTGCTGCATGCAGGCAAGCCGGCGGTTGCGCCGCCAACCGTCAACGGGCTGGTGGTGGGGGGCATGCCGGATTTTGCTTTTGGTGAGGGCGAGTTGTTCTTTGAACGGGGCGACGCGATCTTCATATATACGGATGGGGTGACCGAAGCCATGAATCCGGAAAACGCATTGTCCGGCGATGCCTGGACACTGGCGCAGATTGAAAAATACCGGGAACTTGATTGTCACGGCATGGTGGAAGCCATGCGCAGGGCACTGGCTGATTACACCCGTGGGGCCGAACAATCGGATGATATTACCATGCTGGCATTTCGAAGGGTGTAATCAGGTGGACAGCAGTACCTCGTCATTTTCAAACGCTTTTTTCCGGATATCCGCAAACATCTCAATCAGGGCCTCCCGGGTCAGGGCCTGTTTTTCCGCGCCCTTGACATCCACGATGATCTCGCCGGCATCCATCATGATCAGGCGGTTGCCGAATGCAATGGCATGATTCATGTTGTGGGTGACCATGAGCGTGGTCAAAGGCCGTTCCCGAATGACCCGCTGGGTCTGTTCCATGACCATGGCGGCATTACTGGGGTCCAGGGCTGCGGTGTGTTCGTCCAGAAGCAGGATATCCGGGCCGGACAGGACCGTCATCAACAGGGTCAGGGCCTGGCGCTGCCCCCCGGACAAAGACGATACATTCGCCTTCATGCGGGTTTCAAGCCCCATGTCCAGGGTTTTGACCCGGTCTGCGAAGTTTCGGCGCATGGCCCGGTTCAGACTGATTTTGGGCCACCGGAATCCTTTTTTCGCAGTGATCATCATATTGTCTTCAATGGTCATGTTGGAGGCCGTTCCGGCCAGGGGATCCTGGAATATCCGGCCGATGTGCATGGCCCGGCGGTATTCGGGTTCACCTGTCACCCGCCGGTCCCTGATCCGGATCTCACCGGCACTGGGAAACACCGCCCCGGAGATCAGGTTGAACAGCGTGGTTTTGCCGGCCCCGTTGCTGCCGATAATGGTGATGAAATCCCCGGGCTCTGCCGTCAGAGACAGGTTCCGGATCACGGTTTTCTCCCCCGGGGTTCCGGGATTAAAGGTCTTGGTGATGCGGTCCAGTTCGATCATGCATCCCCCTTTGCCTTCAGGCGTTTGAAATTGGAAACGGCCAGGGAAACGATGATCAACAGACCCGTGATGAGTTTCAGGTCGTTGGGGGTCATGTTGATATAGTAGCCGTAGTAACGGCCCAGGTACATGATCGCCTTGAACAGGATCGCCCCCAGGATCACCCGGAGGGTCAACGCCCAGATCCGGTTGGACCTGAGCAGAAACTCTCCGAGCATGACCGAGGCCAGGCCCGACACCACGATGCCCTGGCCCAGGTTGATGTCGGCAAATCCCTGGTACTGGGCCGCAAACGCCCCGGACAGGGCCACCAGCCCATTGGAAAGCCCCACACCGATGAGCTTGAGCGTGGCCGGATTCACGCCCTGGACCCTCACCATCTGTTCGTTGTTACCCAGGGCCCCGAACACCAGACCCAGGTCGGTGAGAAAAAACAGGTCCAGGGCCAGCTTCAGGCCCAGCACCACCAGGATGAAAAAGATCAACGATGCGATCTCCGGAGATAGAATCCCCTCACACGCGCTCTGGACCCGGGTAAGGATGGTGTCCACCCGGAGCAGCGGCAGGTTGGCCCGGTTGGACAGAATCCGGATGTTCACGGAATAGAGCATGGTCATGGTGAGGATTCCGGCCAGCAGATGGGGTACCTTGAGTTTGTTGTGGATGGCTGCCGTGACAAACCCGGCACTGACCCCGCCGCAAAACGCCAGAACCAGCCCGGACAGGGGGTGTATCCCGGCATGAAGACTGGTGGCCATGATCACGGCCCCCATGGGAAACGATCCGTCCACGGTCAGGTCCGGAAAATCCAGAATCCGGAAAGTAAAAAACACCCCCAGGGCCATGATGGCGTAAATCAGGCCTTCGACAAAAATACCTTCAATCATTCAGATCGCCTGCTAGCGGACGGTGAGCTTGCCGTTTTCGATCACCTTGTTGGCTGTATCCAGAATCTCTTCGGGGATGGTCAGTCCCAGTTTCTGTGCCACATCCAGATTGATCAGCAGATCCACGTCCCCGGGTTCGGTCATGTATACGGTAGGAATGTCCACCGGATCAGCCCCCTCCAGGATATCTGCGGCCAGCCGGCCCGTGACCCGGCCCATCTTGTAATAGTCAAATCCCCAGGCCGCCAGGACATCGTTGGTCTCGGCGGAACTGGGATCCGCGGACATGATTGGGATGTTGTGGCGCATGGCCACCTGGGTCACAGCGGACAGGGCGGAAAAAATGGTGTTGTCATTGCTCAGGTAAATGCCGTCCACCCGGGATGCAATGGTCTGAACCGCCTGCTTGACTTCTGCGGAATTGGTTACCGTGGTTTCCACAAACTCAATGTCCAGATCTTTGCACACCTGTCTGGCAATATCGGCCAGAGCCACGGCATTGGCCTCGCTGGAACTGTAGACATGGCCCAGTTTCTTCAACGGCTGGATCTGGTTGAGCAGCAGGATCTGTTCTTTCACCGGGGTCATGTCCGATGTACCGGTCACCCCTTTTTCCCCTTTTTTGACCGATGCCACCAGCCCGGCCCCTTCCGGATCGGTCACGGCGCAGAACAGCACGGGCCGGTCCTTGATGGTGTTCACCAGGGCCTGGGCCGTAGGCGTGGCAATTCCCACGGCAATGTCCACGTTTTCCGCTTTGAATTTCTGGGCGATGGAAGCGGCCGTGGACATCTCGCCGTTGGCATTCTGAAGATCAAACCGGGCCCGGGGGAACCGCTCCATGACCCCGTCCTGCACCCCCTGCTCCAGGGCATCCAGGGCCGGATGGGCCACGATTTTGGAAATACCGATCAACACATCGTCTTTGGCCTGGACCTGGGAAAATCCAGCCAGCACTATTACCAGCACACCCACTGTCAGGCAGATCATTTTTTTCATAACAGGGTCCTTTCTTGGAAAAAATTTCACGCAGCCCGGCATTTTACCGGCCACACAGGATTGAATCTCACATGGTTCATCACAGAGACTGCGTGCCTATTTTATACCGGCATCCGGAAAAAGCAAGGCACAAATCCGCCATCGGAATTCAATATGTCGGGCAAATCATCTGAAATTCAGATAATAGCTCAAGGCGTTCGACTCGTACCGATGTTGCCATGTATTGCCAATGACCCCGTGGCGAACCTGATAATACACGGTTTTCCGGTCCCTGGTGCCGGACCCTTCTGACAGCGAATACACCACTTTGACCTCGACATCCTCGGAGCTGGAAAACGACAGCAGAGGCGCACTGATCTTTACGGATTCGATGACCGGTCGGGCACCGGTAACCGATTCGACTGTCTGAGCCATCAGATCCGTATCACCGGAATCCACAGATGCTTGCAGTCTGGCCACCTCTTCAGGAAAATAGTCTGACACAATGTGGGTTTCAATGAGCTTCATCAGGTTTTTGTCATCAGTTTTGTCCTGAAAAGACAGGAACCGGAAGATGACCAGGCCGATGATTATAACCACTGCCACGGCCGCATACCAGCCTTTCAGATCAATGTTCAATTGTGCCATTTCTGTTTCCCTTGTTGTCAGTCTGAAAATCAGACCCAGGTTTCCATTTTTCAATGACCTTCGGCAACTGCTGCATCAACTGCTCCCTGGCCGGCATGGACTGTTCAAACACTTCCTGTGCCCGGTAAAATTCCAGTGCACGGATATCGACAACCGGGACCGATATATACATGTCGGGTTCCCGGTGCCGGCGTTTTTCGTTCATTATCGATGCCTGCATGACCTTGACTGAATTGAACACCGTTTCAAAGTAACCGGGCAATCCGGATGAGGGTTGTGTCCGCTCACCAACGACATCCACGGCAATGACAATATCACAGTGATCCGTCAAAAGGTCATAGGGAACCGGATTGCACGTACCTCCGTCGATCAGGACACGGCCGTCCCGCCGCACCGGTTCGAACACCCCCGGGATCGCCATACTGGCATTGATGGCGGATATCAGATCCCCGGATGTCAGCACCACCTGCTCTTTGGCCCAGAGATCCGCCGCCGTGATATGAATGGGAATATCCAGTTCTTCAAAGGTTTTTTTCTTCAATGCCTCGGACATGAACGCCAGAAACCCGTCCGCACTGACCAGTCCCCCGTTCCCCAGCTCGATCTCCACAAAATCGATCCATTCAAACGCGCCGCTCTCCATGAATTGGCTCAAAGGTTTTTCCCGGTCTGACAGCAGGAACTGCTCCACAATCCCCCGGATCTGCTTTCCGGTCTTGCCGGCCGCATAAAGAGAACCAATAACAGCGCCGATACTGCTTCCGGCAATACGCGCCACCCGGATTCCCATGTCATCCAGCGCCTCGAGCATGAGTATGTGTGCCAGTCCATTGGCCCCTCCGGCCCCCAATGCAATACCAATGGACGGCTGCCTGCCTTTCAAACGGGCGGTGCCGTCCGGTTGCGTGTTTTCCCCGGCCATGGCCATCCCGCCCCCCCGGAACAGGGACGCCCCCGGCAGGGCAGCGGCCATCAGGCCCAGAAACCGGCGCCTGGAACAGACATTTTCAAACATGTGACACTTCCTCTTTCATTGCGCAGCTGTGGAAAATTCCTATCCAACCCGTCAAAAACCGAAAATACATGTTTCGTATCAATATTTCAAATATCTGTAAAGCCATTCTATAAATACGTGTTATTTTCAGCTTCCGCCATGATACTTGTATTATCCCGTGCGTGAACCCATAATCGTGCTGGACCATGATTTACGGGTGGCGGGGTAGACAGCCATATCGATACTCGCTGTCTGGAGTATTCGCACAGGGGCCGCAAGTCTGTTGTCAACCAGATCGATTTTGATGCATAAATTTATCATGTCAGCATCATGAAATTGTGATAATATGCAGATCCGTGCTGTCAGGAAAAAACGGCAGCCGGGCGGCTGGTCATCAAGTCCAGGGAATTGTGACAACAGTCACGTCATGTATTGGTAAGGACAGGAGTGTATGGCAGAAAAACCCTCATATGAAGCGCTTGAAAAACGGGTGGCTTCGCTGGAGACGATCGCACGGCAGTTTGATCGGATGCAGGACGAGCACAGGCAAACGTTGAACCTGCTGGAATCACTTCTGGCATCCATCCCAACCCCCGTCTTTTACAAAGATACCCGGGGCAGGTATATGGGCTGCAATCCGGCTTTCACAGAAATCATGGGAGTCACAGCCGAACAGATTCGCGGAAAGACGGTCCAGGAACTGTGGCCCGGCGACCAGGCCGGCTTCTATCATCAAAAAGACCTCGAACTCATGGAAAAAGCCTCCCGCCAGGTGTATGAATTCGAAGTGACAGACAAGGATGGCAACACCCGACCCGTTATGTACTACAAAAATGTTTTCCGTGATGAAACCGGGAACGTTGCCGGCCTGGTGGGTGGATTTACCGATATCAGTGACCTCCGTCATGCGCATGAGGAACTCCTCCAGCGCCAGCAGTTCCTTGAAGCAGTGCTGTTCCATGCGCCCGACGCCATTGTCACGCTTGACGTTCACCATCGGGTCACCGGATGGAACCCGGGTGCGGTCAAAATTTTTGGATATACTTCCGAGGAAGCGGTCGGGGCTCAGCTCGACGACCTGGTGGCCAGAGGGAAACATCAGTCCGAAGCCGGTACCAAGACCCAACGGGTTCTGTCCGGCAAACGGGTCGATGCTTTCACCACCGTCCGGTACCGAAAGGACGGGACCCCTGTTCATGTCATTGCGGCCGGCTCACCCATCCTGATCGAGGGTGTGCTGAAGGGTGTCGTGGCGGTCTATTCCGATATCAGCGACCGAGTGAAGATGGAAAAGGCCCTTTGGGAAGCCCAGAAAATGGAGGCCATCGGGACGCTGGCCAGCGGCATCGCCCATGATTTCAACAACCTGTTGATGGGTATTCTGGGGCGGGTTTCCCTGATAGAGATGGGCCAGAACCCCGGCCCCCCAAATTCTGAACACATCGCTGCCATCGAGGAATACGTCAAAAGTGCCGTGAATCTGACAAAGCAGCTCCTCGGGTTCGCCCAGGGGGGCAGGTATGAAGTGACACCAATCGATATCAACGAATTGATCGAACACAGTACGACCATGTTCGGCCGCACCAGCAAGGGGATCCGCATTTTGACAACCATATGGCCCAAACCATTGGTGATCGAGGCGGACAGAAGTCAGATCGAACAGGTGCTGCTCAACATCTATGTCAATGCATTGCATGCCATGCCCCGTGGGGGTGAACTCCGTTGTGAAACACGTCCCATGGCACTCGATCCGGAAACCGACCCTTCCTGCCCGGTACCCCCGGGACACTATGTAATGATTTCCATATCAGATACAGGCACGGGCATGACAGAAGAGGTTCTGCAAAAGGTGTTCGACCCTTTTTTCACAACCAGGGACAGGGGGCGGGGAACCGGCCTGGGACTGGCGTCTGCCTATGGGATCGTAACCAATCACGGCGGAATGATCACGGCAGACAGCCGGGTGGGTCATGGGAGCACCTTTACCATTTACTTGCCGGCGAGCCGGAAGGATGTCGAGCCGGAGAAGCCCGTGGAAAAACCGCTGGTGAAAGGCACAGAAACCATTCTCCTGGTGGATGATGAAGCGATGATTCTTGATGTGGGCAAGGATATGCTGGAGAGAACAGGATATCGGGTTGTCACGGCCGATAGTGGTGAATCTGCTTTATCGCAGCTGTCAAAACTGCGTGGAGAAGTGGATTTGGTCATTCTGGATCTCATCATGCCGGGAATGAACGGCGCAAAAACCTTTCACAAGATCCGGGAATATGACCCGACCATACCGGTGATATTGTCCAGCGGCTACTCCATCGATGGTCAGGCCACGGAACTCCTGGAACAAGGGTGCAATGGGTTTATCCAGAAACCCTACAGCATCGGGGAGCTGGGTGAAAAAATCAGGCGTGTGCTGGATGAAACCAAGCAGCCGCCGTATCCGCCGCCCACCAGATCCAGTCCAATGAAGTGAAATTCAACACACTGAAATACTGCCCGACATTTGTTAAAAACGAATTGGCTGTTAATTAGAATTGCGTTGGATTGTTTTGGAACTGACAGGCGATTTTATTCCTGCCGAGACAAGTGCCTCGGCGCGGAACAGCAGATCTCCAAGGCCGGAAGCCCTGTGGGTCCGCTGTTTGACTGATTCCGCCAGAAGGTCGGTTGAGGTGCCGGCCAGGGTGAAAAAGGTCCGGGCCCGGGTGATACCGGTGTAGACCAGTTCCCGGGTCAGCACCGGGCTCATGGTGTCGGGCATGACCAGGGCCGTATGGTCGAACTCCGATCCCTGGGATTTGTGAACGGTCATGGCATACACGGTTTCCACGGCCCCGAGCCGGGAAGGGAGCACCTGTTTCAAGGCGCCGTCGGCCATGGGGAAAACCACCCGCAGTGCCTTTTCCGGCAGCGTTTCTTTGTCACTGCCCACTTCCAGGACAATGCCGATGTCCCCGTTCATGAGCCCCAGGCGGTAGTCGTTCCGGGTGACCATCACGGGCCGGCCCGGATACCATCCCCGGGTGGCCCGAATCAGCCCGGCATTGCAGAGAATCCGGGCAGTGATCCGGTTCAGCCCCTCCACACCCCAATCTCCTTTGCGAACGGGGCTCAGCAGCTGAAACCGGTTGAAACGCTCCAGCACGGCCCGGAACCAGTGGTCCTCCGACGGCCAGGCCCTGGATCCTTTGGCCATGATCTCAAGATACGCCCGGTACCCGGCCGGATGATCCGCAGCATGGGGAAAGGCTTCCGGGTTTCCGTCCAGAACCAGGCTGCGGAATCGGGCCTCTTCACAGGATTGGATCACGAGACGCGAGATATCGGCATACCCGTTTTCCCATATCCGGGAAACCTGTTTGTCATCGCCCTGGTTCACTGCCCGGGCCAGATCCCCGATGCCGCTGTTTTCATGGAACCGGTGGCTTTTCCGCAGCACCACGATCCGCTGGTCCAGGCCGGTTCCAGAACCTGAGAATGGGGACAGATCGTATCCTGTGGCCTTTTTGATGAAATCCAGGGTTTCCGGTTGATAGCGTGGCGTGGCTGCATGGGCGCAGATATCCCCGAGTACGGACCCGGCTTCCACAGAAGCCAGCTGATCCTTGTCACCCAGAAGGATCAGCCGGGCATGGGACGGCAGTGCCCCCAGCAGGGCATCCATCATTTCAAGGTCGATCATGGATGCCTCGTCCACCACCAAAAGATCCACATGAAGCCGGTTGTTCCGGTTGTGGACAAACTGCCGGGAATCATGACGGGTGCCCAACAGCCGGTGAAGGGTGGTGACGTCACAGGGCATATGGGTCTGGCGGTCTCCCGGTACGAGGCCCATGGCCCTGGACAGGGATTCTGTGAGACGGGCCGCAGCCTTTCCCGTGGGGGCGGCCAGGCGGATCCGCAGCATCTTTCCCCGGGCCATGGCGATTCCCTGGAGCAGGCCCAGTACCTGGACCACGGTGGTGGTCTTGCCGGTCCCGGGTCCTCCGGAGATCACGCTGAACCGGGAACCGGCCGCGACCGCCGCTGCCACGCTCTGCCAGTGGATGGTGTGTTTGTTCTTTTCTTCCGGGCTTCTCAAATCTGCAAACAGCGCATCCAGGCGATTTTCCAGATCTTCGGGCACCGGCAGTGTCTGTTGAGACCGGTCCAGGATTTCCCGGGCCACCTGCCGGGTATACTGCCAGTACCGCCGCAGATAGAGACGTCTTCTTTGCAGCACCAGTGGGGTGGCTTCCGTGTCCCTGCCCACCAGGGCTGATCCGGCCAAATGATCCGTCCAGAGCGCCGTTGTCAGGTCACAGAGAATCCGGGAGGGTCTGGCAGGCATGTCCTCGCCTCTCTCTCCTTCCGGGGGAAGGGAAAGGGTGCCGTCGGGATCGGCCAGGGCTTTGCCGATATCCAGGCAGATATGACCCCGCCCCAGCTGGTGGCTGGCCAGGACCGCCCCGAGAAGCACCAGGGAAGAGGCCGACGGCTCCTGGCGGTGCAGAAACATCACAAATGCCCGGTCAATGGGCCGGAGCCACCCCCGGGCCGTCCAGGTATGAATCAGGTCCAGCACATCAGCCAGGGGCATCATGGGCGTGTCTTTCCTTGAATAATCGATCCAAATCATGGATCAGGGTTCCAGGGGGTTTGTCCGCATACACGCCTGTACCGGATGCATCCACCCCCCTTACAAACAGATACACGGCACCGCCCACATCCCGGTCGTAGTCATAATTTCGGACACGGGCCTTGAGCAGCCGGTGAAGGGCCAGGGTATACAGCACGGATTGAAGATCATACCGGTGTCCTGCCATGGCATGGGCCATGGCATCCGGGTCGTAGGCGGCGGCATCGTCTCCCAGGTAATTGGACTTGTAGTCCAGGACAAAATACCGGCCCCCATGGCAGAACACCAGATCGATGAATCCTTTGAGCATACCGTTCACCCGGTCCTGCCGCAGCACCGGCCGGACAATGCCGGGCAGCACGGCATTCGTCACCCGCCGGTCCAGATCCTGGATGTCCACCTGGTGGGCCGCAAAGAGAAATTCCATTTCGGCCCGGCATCGATCCGCGCCCAGACCGGACAGGGTAAGGGTGGTTTCCGGCAGGTGCAGCCGGGTCTGCAGCAGTGTGAAAAGCCAGTCGGAAAGAACACCGGACCAGGCATCCCACCCCCTTCGGCTGCAAAGGGATTCAATTTTGTCCCGGGTGGGGGCGGGGTCCCGGACGACCCGGTCAAACCCCGTGTGCGCGGCCCACTCCAGGATATCGTGGAGAAAGGTTCCCGGCTCAGGCCCCCGGGCAAACGTGTGGATGGACCGGGCCTTGAAAAAGACTGGCCGGGACAGACGTTCCTCTCCTGCGGATTCCTGGAGCTGGTCCTGTGCCGGAGAATCCGGAGAATCTCCGGCCGTGCCATCCAGCAAAACACCGGTGCCCGCCCCGGCCTCTGTCCCGGCATCTGCCCCGGCCCCGGGCATGGCCGCACCGGTGAGTATCCCGGAATAACTGGTGATCCGCCAGTTTTTCGGAATGGTCCCCAAAAAAGTTCTGGCAGGCAGAAGCACCTGATTGTCCGGCTCCGGCACTGCAATCTCCAAAGACAGTTCCGGCAACGGGGTCACACAGACCGCATCACAATCCCCTTTGACCTCTGCAAGAAGGGACGGCAGCTCGGCTGCGGGAATCATCTCCCCTCCCTTGAGCAGATAGCCGATGCCGGACTGGTGCAGGTCCGAGATTTCACCGGATGCTTTGGTGACCCTGCCCATGACCCCCATGCCCAGCCAGCAGGCATGGCAGGCCCGGGTCAGGGCCACATAAAGGATCCGCAGGTCCTCGGCCAGCCGTTCCTGATCTGCGGTATCAAGGTCTTCGGCTCCCGGGTTCACCACCATCCGGACCGTCCCGTCCGGGTCATGGACCTTTACCATGGGAGAACCGGCTGCCGTCACCTTTCTGAAACTGCAGACAAACGGAAGGAACACCAGGGGATATTCCAGGCCCTTGGCTTTGTGGATGGTCACCACCCGGACCAGGGCCTGGTCGCTTTCCAGGCGGAGGATCTGATCATCCCCCCCTCGCTGTGGATTGTCAATCTGTGCCGCCAGCCACCGGATCACGCCCTGTTCCCCGTCCAGGTCTGCTTCGGCCGCCTGGAGCAGCTCCGCCAGATGAAGCACATTGGTGAGCCGCCGTTCCCCGAACGGGCCGGCCAGCATCCGGGCTGCCACGTTGAATGCCAAAAGCAGGGCCCGGACCATGGGCAGCACGCCCCGATGCTGCCAGATGTGCTGAAACTGCCTGAACCGCTCCAGCTCCGCCTCCCGGGCCAGTTCATCCTGGTTGAGCCGGTCCAGGGCGCCATAGGAGAGATCCAGCACCTGTGTGGCCAGGGCCGTCCGGATCCGGGCATCATTTGACGGATCGGCACAGGCCTGGAGAATATACAGCAGGGACAGGGCTTCCGGGGTTTCGAACACCGATTCCCGGTCCGACAGATACACAGATTTGACCCCGCACGCGGCAAGGGCCGACCGAATGGCCGCCGCTTCCCTGCCGTCCCGGACCAGCACGGCCATGTCCGAGGGCCTCAGCGGGGTGATCTCCTTTTCCGGTTCAACGAATCCGGTCCGGCAGGGGGTCTGGCGCCCCAGGGTGATCAGCTGTGTGATTTCATGGGCACAGGCGTTGGCCATCCGGGCAATGTAGCCTTCCGGCCCGGTCTTTGTCACGGGGCCGTCCTGGGCCATCTGCCACAGGGTCATGGCCGGGACAGGCCGGTCCTCCTTCAGAAACGTTTCCTGCCGGCCCCGGGCCGCTACGGGCTCGAATGGGATCTGATCCTTGAACAAAAACGCCCCTTGGGCAAGATGGGATGCCCGGCCGAACACCTGGTTGACCGCCGCCACCATGGGCCGGGTGGACCGGTAATTTGTCTCCAGGGTATAGTGCCGTCCCCGGGTGTCCTGCCGCGCCCTGAGATAGGTATGGATATCGGCGCCCCGGAAGGCATAGATGGCCTGTTTGGGATCACCGATCATGAAGAGTCCCGTGTTTGCAGCATTCAGATAAATGACGACAAAGGATCGGTACTGGATCGGGTCCGTGTCCTGGAACTCGTCGATCATGGCCACGGGAAACTGGTCCCGGATCACTTTGGCCAGGCGGTTTTTGCCGGATCCGGGCCGGGTCAGGGCCTGGTCCAGCCGGGTCAGCAGATCATTGAACCCCATCCGGGACAACCGGTCCTTGGCCGCCGCGACCCGTTTGTGGATTTCGGCGGCGGCGTGGTACATCAGGGCCTGTTTGATATCCATGGATGCCAGGGCCTCATTGAGCCGGTCCAGCGCATCATAGGCCGGATGGGCCGGGGGGACATTGTTTCTGGATGTCCCGTCCGCCAGCCCTTTGGATGACAATTTTTCCAGGACCTGTTCATCGGGCAAAGGACCGCCATGGTTCACCCATTGATCCAGTTGCGCCATCCACCTATCAAGGGAGGGTTTTCGGTACTTGTTGTTGTTCAGGGTCTTGTCGGCCCGGGCCTTTGTTACCTGCTCCACGGCCCCGTCAAAATCCGATGCCCAGGCCCGCCGTGCCGCTTCTATGTCCTGCATGCGCCGGCGGATCATGTCAAACGGGTCCTTGGCAGGAGTCTGGCCGGCATATTCCACGGCATTGATGATGGGCAGCACCTGTTTGAGAAGTTCCTGCGGCGTGGAGATCCCGGCTGCCGCCTTGAACTGGGACAGCGTGTCAGGGCCGAGGGGATAAAACCCGGCCCGCCAGAAATCACAGGCTGCTTCTTCCAGCAGGTCCTGGTCCCCGGGGGCCAGTTCCAGATCAAACAGGGACAAACTGTCAAACGCGTGCTGCCGGAGCATGCGCTGGCACCAGGCATGGATGGTGTGGATGGCGGACTCATCCATCCACTGGGCCGCCTGGTCCAGGCGCATGGCCATGGCCGGCCGGTCATCGGGATCGTACGCGTTTTTCAGATCTTCCAGAAAGGGGTCCCCTGCCCCGGTTCCCCTGAAAAACCCGGCTGCCTCGGCCAGCCGGGTTCGAATCCGCTCCCGGAGCTCTTCCGTGGCTGCATTGGTAAAGGTGACCACCAGGATTTCCGGCGGGGTCAACGGCCGGGAAAAGCCGTTTTCTTTTCCGTGCCCCAGGACCAGCCGCAGGTAGAGGGCTGCAATGGTGTAGGTTTTTCCCGTACCTGCACTGGCTTCGATGAGCCGGACCCCGTTCAGCGGAAAGGTCATGGGATCTAATTTTTCCACCATGGCTATGCCTCCTTTTCCAGATCCGGTTCCAACGCCAGGACCAGGGGCTCATACAGGATCCGGCACAGGGAAACAAACGAATGATCATGGGCCTGCCATACATCTTCAAACCCGGGATAGGCACTTTGCAGACAGGGATCATACGCCAGTTCACCGCCGAACTGGTAGCCGTCTCCTTCATACGCCCTGGCCGCCGCAGCCTTTGCCTGGTCCTCCTCTTTGGACATCCGGGCATGGGCATAGGCCAGCCCGGTTCTGGCCGTTACGGGCAACGGGCGGCGCAGCCCCCTGAACAGACAAAGGGCCATGGCCGAGAGAATCTCTTTTGCCCGGGATGGTTCCATGGGTGTCAGAGACATGGTTTTGTCCGGTGTTACCAGATGACTGGCAAGATCGATGCCCCGGGCGCATCCGGCCACATGTTTCACCCAGAGTCCTGCCAGGGGGTGCCACCGGGTGATCTTTGCCTTGCTTCCCATAATGGATTTCGGATAAAACTCCCAGCGGGCAAACCGGGCAGGGCCGCCGGATGTGCCGGTCCGGTCACCGGCCTCATCACCGGTCTGGTCAGGCACATCGATCTCATACACCGGGTCCAGCCAGTCATCCAGAATCATCGGCGGCATCTCATCCAGGGCAATGGTCAGGGAGATCTCCATGGGATCACAGGCACGGGGCCATCGGTCCAGCAGGGCCTGATGGCCGGTAAGCATATCCATCACCGGTGCGGCAAGATCCTCTGCAGCAAGCCGGCCGAACCCGGCCATGGGCAGATCCCCGGTCCGGGTCAGGCGGCGGGCCTCTGCTGCCACGGCGGCATGGGCCTTCGAAGGCCCTGCATGGAGCCCTGCTTCCAGCAGCTGACTGCCCAGCCCGAACGGGGCCAGCGCATCCAGGGCAAAGGGTTCCTGATCCCGGCCGGTCACGGACAGGTCGTCAAACCGGACAGACAGGCGCTGATGGAAAAAATACCGGACCGGATTGTTAAAAAACCGGATCAGCGCCCCCAGGTTCAGGCCCTCCTCTACATCCGGCGGATCCAGGGGCGTTTCCCTGTCTTTCTCCGGATCTATATCCGGGCGGTTCTCTTTTCCGGAACCGTTCCCCGTATCCAGGGAAGCGCGCCACTCGTGGGCATAAGTAAACAGGCCGGACCGGTTCTCGATAAAATAATCTTTCCCAAAAGGCTGCAGCGGATGGAAACAGGTCAGGGCCTCCAGCAGATCCCGGGTGCCGGACCTGTCTTCGGAATCACCCAGGCACCAACCGGCCGCAAGATAGTCCCGGAACTGTCCCACCAGGACCGAGGGCATGCGCTCGCTGTTGTCTCTGTCATCCCGGCCCACATAGGAGATATACAGCCGCTGCCGGGCCGACAGCAGGGCTTCGAGAAACAGATACCGGTCATCCTCCCGCCGGGACCGGTCTCCGGGCCGGTACAGCCCTTTGCCTGCCATGAGATCAAAATCCAGCGGGGGATGGCTCCTTGGAAAATCGCCGTCGTTCATCCCCAGCAGGCAAACCACCCGGAAGGGAATGGCCCGCATGGGCATCAGGGTCCCGAAATTCACCATGCCCGCCAGAAACCGCTGAGACATGCTGGATTCCTTCATCCGGGCCAGAATATGTTCCCGGACCACGGCCAGGGTCAGTTCCTCGTCCAGCAGGGCCTGGTCACAGGCATCCAGCCACTGGTCCAGGATCTGATCCAGATGGCCCAGCGTCAATTGATCCTGGCTGTCTGCGGCAACAAAACAATCCCGGGCAAGATGGCGGATCCGCCGGCACCAGGCCGCCGGGGAGCCGGTCCGGGTCAGGTCCTGCCACAGGGTTTCCAGCTGCCGGACCACATCGGCCAGCGGTCCGGCCAGGGCCGCATCCAGTCCCCCCACCTCGTCATAGGGCTCAATCCCGTTCCATTGCGCGCCTTTGCCCGCGGCATAGCCCAGAAGCATCCGGTCCAGGCCAAAGGCCCAGGTGTTCTGTTCCAGCCCGCCGGGCAGTCTGAAAAAGGTCCGATGCGCCCCGTTCAGTCCCCAGGAGATGCCGGCCCCTTCGATCCATTGCCTCAGTTTCGGCAAATCCGCAGCATCGATCTCGAAGCGTTTCCGGAACGCGGCAACATCGAGAAGGTCCATGACCTCACTGACCCCCATGCGGGAATCGGGCAGGTGCAGAAGGGTTTCGACTGCCTTGAGCAGGGGCATGCTTTCTGTGCCGGGTTTGTCTGCAATGGTAAATGGGATGAACCGGGGATCCGTGACAGACAGGTTGCCGAACACGGCCTCTATGTGGGGGGCATAGGACGCGATATCCGGGGTCATCACGATAATGTCCCGGGGATGTAAGTCATCCAGGTCCTCAAAACAATACAGGAGCTGATCCTGGAGAATCTCCACTTCCCGCTGCCGGCTGTGGGCCAGGTGGAATCGGATGGACGTATCATCGGATGTCACCGCCTGTTTTTCTGTTTCCTCTCCGGGTAAGGGATCCAGGTCCAGAACCGCCTGCTGGACCTGCTGCAAAAGGGTGTTATCACCGCCTCGATCGATAACATCCTCGAACAGATCGATCTGGGAAAAAGCGGTTTCATACTTTTCCGGTTCATCATACCCGTACAGCAGGCCGATGTAATCCCTGCCCTGTTTTCCCCATGCCGCAAGCAGCGGGTTGGCATGCTGGTGAAGCCGGTCCGGGTCCAGGGGGTCGGGCATGGCCGCCTTTGTCTGGTGCCGGGCATGCTCGATGCGCAGCAGTTCCCGGTCCTCGATGATATCGGCCCAGAAATGGCGGCAGGGGTTGTGAACAAACAGCAGCACCTGGCACAGGGAAGACACGGCATGCAGGGTTTCCAGCACCTGCCGGGGCAGAGAGGTGATACCGAACACAACGACCCGGGGCGGCAGTTCTCCGGGCCTTTGCCCGTTGCATGTTCTGGCCGTTTCCAGAAACTTGTGGTGGAGATCGGACCGGCCCATGATTCTGTATGCTTCCGGGACATCGGCCCGGATCCTGCGCCACAGCTCCGCCTGCCACAGCTGATCCTCGCCCAGGGGTTTCGGGTGTCCTGCAATTCTGGCCAGCCGGTCCTCCCCCTTTGCCCAGTCTTCCAGCCAGTCGGCCCGGTACACCTGGTACTGGTCATACAGGTCTGCCAGATGGCCGGCCAGCTGACTGCGTTTGCGCAGATCGTTGTCCTGTTCAAGGAACCGGCGCAACGGATCAAACACAGATTCTGTGCAAAGCCCGGGCAACAGCCTGAAAATCCGCCACATCAGCCGCTCTTTGTCATAAGGGGATTCTTCGGGAATGATGTCGCTGCCCAGAACGGCCCGATAGACGCGCCAGACATACTGCCCCGGCAGCTGCATGTCAATGCCTGCACTGATACCGCACCCGTCGTCCGCGGCCAGGGCCAGCTTGAGCCACTGGGCCATACCGTTGCTCTGGACAATGAACTGTTCGGTTTCCAGCACCTGCAGGGGATGGGCCTTGATCCAGCCCACAGCCACCTGTCTCAAATTTTCCAGATGGTTGGCATGGATAATGGAAAAACCAGGGGAAAGCCTGTGCCCGGTATGTTGATGTTGGGTGTCCATTGTTTTTCCTGAAAAAAAAGGATCGCTTCAAAGGAGATGTTTGCAACATACCCTATAAACAAACCGGTGGGATGTCAACCAATGAATCCAGCCGGCCCCGGGCATCAAGACATTGCCTGTGCAAGGCCCTGGCAATCAAAGCCGCTGAAGCAGACGTCAGCCGGGATCAAAATACCGGATCTCATACTTGTAGCCCTGTTCCACCAGGAACAACTGGCGGTTCAATGCAAATTCCTGTTCATCCGTGCCCCTGGATACCAGGGTATAAAACCGGGACAGCTTTTCCTTGGGCCGAAGAATCCGCCCGAGACGCTGGGCCTCTTCCTGGCGGGAGCCGAAGGTGCCGGAAATCTGGATCATGACATTGGCATCGGGAGGGGATTTTCCGATGCAATCCGAAACCGCTGCCGTTTGGGACCGATCAGGGCAAACACGTCTTCTTCTTTCCCGTCTTCCCGGACCAGGGTGGCGGTCAGCCCCAGCCGCCGTTTGGCCTGTATGCCGGTGGTGGCCCTGAAAACCGGAGCCGGTCAGGGGATTCTTTTGTCAGGACCAGCCGGCCGTAGACCCCGTACCATTCTTTTATATCCGACAACACATTTCCCGGCAGTTCATACCGGGAAAACCGGTGCAGACCATCCAGGATTGTCTCAAAGGGAATATCCAGGGCCGCGGCATTCCACATGGACAACGGACTGACCTTGTAGGTGTGGATGAATTCCGGGGATTTTACAAGTTCGGCAAAAAGGGCCAGAAAATCTCTGCAGGGCCCGTACAGAGGGTGCGCTGTTTCCAGCATCAGGGTCCGGTCGCTTTGAATGATCAGGGGGCCGTCCGGCGGCAGTGTTGTCACGACAAAATGTCCTCGATCCTGATTCGATACGTTTTTCGAAGATCTTTCAAAATGGCGGCTACTTTTTTCCTGTCTCATGAAATCGATGATGCGTTTCCGGTCCAGCTTCATGACACAGATTTTATCCTCTGACACCATGAGGCTGAAGAGGCTGAGGCGGCGAATCATATTCGCCGGATAGACGTCTGATTCGATGTGGATCTCGTGATTTGGCAGGATGGTTACCTTTGGTTCCGGAACAGCACCGGTAACAAACCGGAGGAACCTGTCGGTCATTTTGAATCCCTTGACCTGCCCCATGGAAGGAAAAATATCCTCCTGCTGTATTTTTTCGTAAACCAGTTCCATATACCCCATGCACAAGGGGATATATTCCAGGAACCGTTCAATATACCGGCCCTCCACCCGCTGGAATGCATCCGGGTCCGCTGGTTTCACTGTTGGCTCATAACCGCCATATTTTGCTTCAAAAAAATTGCAGTACCGCCCACTTTTCCCGTCATGTTTATATTTGTATCTTGGTTTTTCCGGAATAAGAAACTATGGATCAAGGTCTTTCAACCGCCGGATCAATGAAGCGGTTGAATACCAGACACCGGGGGTATAGTGTTTCAGGTGGTCGAATATCCTTCTTCTGATTTTGCCGAAATCAAGAAACGGTATCACCCCGGTGTTACACCCCCAGGTGCTGAACCGGTCAAGTCTGCTCAGGGCATTGGAGGCATAGAATTCATTCCGGCTGTTTGAGTAGGAATCCACCAGACTGTCAATAAAATCGATCCAGTCCGATTCCCCGTGTTTGTCCACATTTATACCCCTCTTGATTACTGATCCTTGCAAAGGCGGAAATATCAACCGGTTCGTTCCGTGCCAACAGAAAGTGAAGCATCCAGATTTCTTCCCGGGTTAAACTGTTCAATGCACTTTTCAACCCCACATCAGAAGTGATCATGGTCTCAACAATTTCAGCCGATGCGGATTGGGGGGATGAAAATTGACGAAACCTGCAGATCGCTTTGACATCGGTCTGAGTTACTTCATTCCGGCACATTTTTTTGATAATATCAGCCTGTTTCACAGCCATCGCCTCCCTGTTTTCATCATGGCACCTCATATATAAGAAACTGATTTGTTTTGAGTTGTGATTTTTTTTTCATATGTTGATTATACCTTTGTCATCCGCGGATCACCCTGCCGAAACGGTAGGCCACGAACGTATCCATGATCATCTGGGTAAGATGATAGACAATGGCCGGGATCAGGGCCATGGGACAGGCAGCGGCAAAATAGCCGGCCCAGACCAGGTAGGAAACGGTCAGGGTTTTCTGGGAGGTGTGAATGGTGAACGCGGCGATGGACGGCAGATCCAGGCCGATGATTCTGGCCAGGGAATAGTTGAAAACCAGCATGAACACATGAAGGCCGATCATGAATGCCAGAACCAGGAACAGCACGGGACCCACATCCAGGATGCTGCCCGCGGAGCTGGCCAGGGCGTTGAGAATGATCAGCAGCACGATGCATTGATTGAAAATGGAGATTTTTGCTTTGTGGGGGGGCAGGCTGTGTTTCACCCGGGGCCGCAGCACCTGGCCGATCATCGTGGGCAGCAGCACCTTGAGGGTCAACCCCAGCAGCATCTGGAGGACGGGCAGCTCGATGGCCGTGTTGTCAAACGCCAGGATCAGGTTGAGCACGAACGGGATGGTCAGGATGGAAGCGAAATTCCCCAGCACGCAGATGAACAGGCTCAAAGGTACGTTGCCGCCGGCCATGGCCGTCATGACCGTGCCCGAGGCCACGGTGACGGGGGCGGCCCCGATGATCAGGGCACCCATGACAAAATCCGGCCAGGCCTCTAAAAAAAACCGGGCCGCATAATAGGCAGCCACGGGGAAAAAAATCAATGACGACACCAGGGCCGCCACCAGCACTTTGACATCCTTGAGCTGGGTGAGCACCCGGGTGGTTTCCAGAGACAGCCCCGTGAGCAGGAATGCCAGGAAAATCCCGATATTCAGGATATTGTTCTGTTTGATGACCCGGCCGATTTCCGGTTTTGTAAAAGCCACCCCGGCCATGACGGCCATACCGATGAAGAACCAGTATTTTTTGATCATTTTTTTCCCTGTCCGCCTGTGTGAAAACCGTCCGGAATCATGGGATGGGATACACAAATTGTCAAGGGATTTATCAACAATTGTTTGACAGACTTCGGTCGGGCCGGTAAACTTCATCCCATTCATCCGGCTGACACAACCAACAACTGACAAATCAGATTCATCTGCAAGGAGAAAAAAACATGGGTACCCACAACGTCGTTTTTCTCGAACTGCTGGAATGGTTTGACGACACGGGAGAAGCACTGGTGCACCGGCTGCCGGCCAAAGGATCGGCAGATATCAAATACGGAGCCCAGCTGGTGGTAAGGGAAAGCCAGGCTGCCGTGTTTTTCTACAACGGCAAGGCCGTGGGGGCGTTCGGCCCGGGCCGCCATACCCTGAAAACCGCCAATATCCCGCTGTTGACCAAACTGGCCAGCTTTCCCTGGGGGTTTACCAGTCCGCTGCGGGCCGAGGTGTATTTCACCAACCTGAAAACCTTTGTCAATCTGAAATGGGGTACCCGTGATCCCGTGGCGTTCAGGGACCGGGATTTAGGGCTGGTACGTCTTCGGGCCTTCGGGGTGTTCAACATCCGGATCGTTCAGCCCGTGTTGTTCATCAACCGCCTGGTGGGGACCCAGGGGGTATTTTCCACCCAAAGCGTGGCGGATTACCTCAACCAGGTGGTGGTGTCCCGGTTCAACGACCATATCGGCGAACAGATCGATACGATTTTCGATCTTCCGGCCCGGTATGACGAGTTGTCCGAAAGCCTGGCCGCCAGACTGCGAAAAGATTTTTCCCGGTTCGGCCTGAACCTGACCCAGCTGTACATCAACGCCATCACCCCGCCACCGGAGGTGCAGAAAGCCATTGACGACAAAAGCCGGCTGGGCGTGTTTGACGACATGAACAAGCTCATGCAGATGAAAACCGCCATGGCCATGGAAAAGATCGCGGAAAACCCGGAGGGCGCGGCCGGCGGCGGTGCCCAGGCCGGCATGGGCATGGGACTGGGAGTGATGCTGCCGGGCATGTTTGCCAGACAGCTGGCAGGGGGCGGGCCGGCCGACCCTTCCAAGGCATCGGGCAGCAACACCGTTTGTGCCGAATGCCGGCACCCGGTT
The DNA here is from genome assembly GCA_011389555.1 of Desulfotignum sp. Lineage (GTDB taxonomy): Bacteria > Desulfobacterota > Desulfobacteria > Desulfobacterales > Desulfobacteraceae > Desulfotignum. Next base: position 35,185 of record JAABUD010000046.1, read on the forward strand.
TCCGACGATGCCAACTTCTGCCCGTCCTGCGGTCACCAGCAGGTGATTTTTGAAAAATGCACCCAGTGCGGCAAAAACATCACTCCCAACACCCGGTTCTGCCCCCGGTGCGGGACCCCGGTCGAAACCGCCCCCAAAGAGAAGATCTGCACCCGGTGCAAGACGAAAAATCTGCCGGAAGCGGTTTTCTGCAACCAGTGTGGTGAACGTCATTAGTTTCAAGGTCGAACACCAATGCCCCCAGTGCGGGGCCCCCATTGTCCTGGACGAGGAAACCCGGTTTTTTGCCTGTGAATTCTGCCGGGTGAAATCCTGCATCTGTGCGCAGGGATTTCCCCGGTACATGTTTGCCCGGTCTTCGGAAGCCATGTCCCATCCGGATGCCCCGGAGGATGCACACCTGGTGTTTGTGCCGTACTGGCGGTTCAAAGGACTTTGCTACACCTGCACCCCGGCAGGGATGTCCCACCGGTTTCTGGACATCTCGGCCCTGGCCCTGGAAAGATCGTTTCCCGGCCTGCCCGTCTCCCTGGGGGTCCGGGCCCAGGCTTTGCCCCTCAAACAGATCACGCCGAAGACATCCGGCCGGTTTCTGCGGCCGGCAGACATGACCCGGGTTCTGGATCAGGCACAACAGAGGTCCTTCCGGATGGCCGGACAGACCGATACCGGATTTACCGAACATATCGGGGAGACCCTGAGCCTGATCTACGCCCCGTTTTATCGCCGGAGCGGCCGGCTGGTGGATGCCATCGTGAATCGGGCCGTGGGACCCTTGGCAGAATCGAATCCCGGGCTGAATCATCTGCCGGACTGTCGCCCGGAAAAACAGACCCGGTTTGTTCCGGGCATCTGTCCGGCCTGCGGATGGGATCTGGAAGGGGCATCGGATTCACTGATTCTGATGTGCAGAAACTGCCGCACCCTGTGGAAACCCGGAAAACAGGAACTGGCCAGAATCGATTTTCGCTGTGCCCGGCCGGGATCAAAAACCGATGTGATGGTGCCGTTCTGGAGAATCCAGGCCCGGATATCCGGGCTGCCGCTGTCATCCATGGCAGACCTGGCCCGGCTGGCCAACCTCCCCCGTGCCATTTTACCGGAATGGGAGCAGCAGGACCTGTTCTTCTGGGCACCGGCTTTCAAGGTCCGGCCCCGGATCTTTCTGGGCCTGGCCTCACGTCTGACCCTGAGGCAGCCGGATCCCGACCTGGACCGTCAAATCCATGAACTCACCCATGTGCCGGTTACCCTGCCCATCCATGAGGCGGTCCAGAGCATTCGTATCACCCTGGCCGGTCTGGCGAAACCCATCACGGAAAGGCTGCCCGGGCTGACAGATCTGAAAATCACCCCGGTCCGGGCCACGCTGGTGTATCTTGCCTTTGAGGACCAGGTCCATGACTATGTCCATACCGGCCTCAAAGCCGGCATCAACAAAAACGCCCTGGCCCTGGCATCCAATCTGTAAGTCACCCCCTGCCTACAGCAGGCCGGCGTAAAAGTCATTGCCCTTGTCATCCACGATGACAAAGGCGGGAAAATTCTCCACCGTGATCATGTACACCGCTTCCATACCCAGCTCCTCATATTCCACCAGTTCCACTTTTTTGATGAAATCCTTTCCCAGGCGGGCCGCCGGACCGCCGGGAGATCCCAGGTAAAATCCGCCATATGTTTTGCAGGCATCGGTGACCTGCCGGCTCCGGTTGCCCTTGGCCAGCATGATCATGGAAGCCCCCTCTTTCTGGAACACGGGCACGTAAGGGTCCATGCGGCCGGCCGTGGTGGGACCAAAGGCGCCCGACGCTTCCCCTTCCGGGGTTTTGGCCGGACCGGCGTAGTAGATGATATGGTTTTTGATATACTCGGGCAGGCCGTCCCCTTTTTCATACCGTTCCATGAATTTGGCATGGGCGATGTCTCTGGCCACAACAATCTTTCCGGTCAGAGACAGGCGGGTGGCCACGGGATACTCAGACAGCTGAGACAATATGTCTTTCATGGGGCGATTGAGATCCACAGCCACGGGCGGGGCCATTTCCGGTTCCGCCGCCGGCAGGTACCGGGCCGGGTTTTCCTCCAGCTGTTCCAGAAAAATGCCGTCTTTGGTGATCTTGCCCTTGATCTGGCGGTCTGCCGAGCAGGACACCCCGATGCCGATGGGACACGATGCCCCGTGTCTGGGCATGCGGATCACCCGGACATCCAGGGCAAAATGTTTGCCGCCGAACTGGGCCCCCAGGCCCAGGTTTTGCGCGCGTGCCAGTACCTTTTTTTCCAGATCCGTGTCCCGGAATGCGTGGCCGGTGTCGCTGCCGGAAGCGGGCAAAGAATCCAGGTACCGGGCCGAGGCCAGTTTCACGGCTTTCAGATTGGTCTCGGCCGACGTGCCGCCGATCACAAAAGCGATATGATAAGGCGGGCAGGCGGCCGTGCCCAGGGCTTTCATCTTGTCGGTCATGAAATCGAGCAGTGTGTCTTCGGAATTGAGCACGGCCTTGGTCATCTGGAACAACGCGGTCTTGTTGGCAGATCCCCCGCCCTTGGCCATGAACAGAAACCGGTATTCATCCCCCTGCACAGCCGTGATATCCACCTGGGCCGGCAGATTGGTTTTCGTGTTGGCCTCCTGGTACATGGTCACCGGCGCATTCTGGGAATACCGCAGGTAATTTCGGGTATAGGCCTCAAACACCCCTTTGGACAATTCTTTTTCATCATCAGACCAGGTCCACACCTGCTGGCCTTTTTTTGCCATGATAATGGCCGTGCCCGTATCCTGGCACATGGGATATACCTTTTCAGCCGATATCACCGCATTTTTCAACAATTCCAGGGCCACGTACCGGTCGTTGTCGGAACTGTCCGGATCCTGCATCACGGCCCGCAACTGTTTCAGATGATCGGCCCGGTACAGATGGGCCACATCCTTGAACGCGGTTTCGGCCAGCAGGGTCAGCCCCTTGGGTTCCACCAGAACCACGTCACTGCCCTCAAAGTCCTTTGTCCGGACACCTTCTCTGGTCAACAAGCGATACCCGGTGGTATCCTTCCCGGAAGGAAACAGCGGATCATATTTAAATTCAACCATTTATCTCACCTTGTTCTGATAGATTACCTGATCATCGCCATTTTACGCCGCAGGTACGCGATCTGGGTCTGGTGGGGCAGATCCTTGGGGCAGTAGTCCTCACATCCCAAAAGTGTCATGCAACCGAACACCCCGTCATCACTGCCCATGATTTCGTAAAATTCATCATCCGTTCGTTTGTCCCGGGGATCCAGGGCAAACCGGGCCAGGCGCATGAATCCCACGGCGGACAGAAAATCGGGCCGCATCCGCTTGGTGGCGCAGGCGGACACACAGGCCCCGCATTCCACGCACCGCTCCAGTTCATAGATCTGTTCCGCCACGTCCGGGTCCATGCGCTCTTCGAGTTCATCATAATTGACAAGATCCGCATCCTTGTCATGAATCCAGGATTCCACCCGCTCGCTCATGGCCCGCATGAATTTCCCGGTGTTCACGGACAGGTCTCCGATCAGTTCAAACCCGGGCAGGGGAAGCAGCTTGATCTCCCCGTCGGCAAAATTGGCGGTCAGGGTCCGGCAGGCCAGGTCCGGCTGCCCGTTGATCACCATGGCACAGGATCCGCAGATGCCGGCCCGGCACACAAAATCGAACTGAAGGGATGGATCCTGGGTTTCACGGATCTCGTTCAATGCAATAAAAATGGTCATGCCCGGCGCTTCCGTGACTTCATAGGTCACCATCCGGGGTTTGTCCCCTTTTTTCTGCGGGTTGTAGCGGAATATCTGAAATTTCAATACTCTTGCCTGATCGTCCATTATTTATACCCCCTGCCGATACGCTCGTTTTTGCCTTTAAATTTTTCCGGAATAGGTGTGGGATTCAGCAGCTGATGAAGCTCGAACCGATCCGCCTTGGGATGGGCTTTTTTGATCTCCTCGATTTCAGCGATTCGTTTTTCCGTGTCCGGATGAAGAACGGTGTTGTCCACGCCATATCCCCGGGAACCCGGCGGCATTTCCATTTTCATGACATCCAGATCCTCATAGGACACATCGGGCAGATCGGCACTGTCATCCGGCCAGGTGGTCAGGGTGCGCTTGAGCCAGTCTCTGTCGTTTCTTTCCGGGAAATCTTCCCTGGCATGGGCACCGCGGCTTTCGGTTCGAAGCATGGCGCCATAGGCCACGCACAGGGCCAGCTTGATCATCTTGGGCACCCGGATCGCTTCCACCAGTTCGGGATTAGACGATGAAATCCGGTTGCGAAGCGCAATGCTTCGAGCCCGCTGGTTGAGCACCTGCAATTCTTCCACGGCCTGTTCCAGGTGCGGCCCGTTGCGGAAAATACCCACCTTGTCCATCATGATCTGCTGCATCTCCGCTTTGAGTTCATAGGGATTTTCCCCATACTCTCTGACCAGCAGGTCCGCAATTTTCTTTTCCTCTCTTTTTACAAAATGCTCGATGGTGGATGTGGACACATTCAGGGAACTGGTTTCACAATAGTCGGCCACAAATTCGCCCACGATCATGCCGGCCACCACGGTTTCGGCCACGGAATTGCCCCCTAGCCGGTTGAACCCGTGCATGTCCCAGCACGCGGCTTCCCCGGCGGAAAACAATCCCTTGAGGGTGGGGCTTTCCCCCGTGGCTTTGGTTCTCACCCCGCCCATGGAATAATGCTGGGTGGGACGTACCGGAATATATTCTTTGACCGGGTCGATGCCCAGGAAATACTCGCAGATCTCCTTGACTTCCCGCAGGTTTTTCTCGATATGCTTGCGGCCCAGCAAGGTGATGTCCAGCCACAGGTGATCCCCGTAGGGAGACGGCACGCCCTTGCCTTTTCGCATGTGCTCGGTCATGCGCCGGGACACCACATCCCGGGAAGCCAGCTCTTTTTTGTCGGGCTCGTAATCGGGCATGAACCGGTATCCATCTTTGTCCAGCAGCAGCCCGCCATCGCCTCTGCACCCTTCCGTGGTGAGAATGCCCACCGGCACAATGGCCGTGGGGTGAAACTGCACCGCTTCCATATTTCCCAGGGTGGCCACCCCGGTTTCCAGGGCGATGGCCGTGCCGATGCCTTCTGAAATCACGGCATTGGTGGTCACGGAATACAGCCGGCCATACCCGCCCGTGGCAATGGTGGTGGCCTTGGCCACATACGCGACAAGCTCCCCCGTGATCAGGTCCCGGACAATGGCCCCATGGCAGACCCCGTTTTCATGGATCAATGCCACGGCCTCTTTTCGTTCATGCACCGGGATCCCCAGCTGGATCGCTTTGTTGTCCATGGCATAGAGCATGGTATGGCCCGTGCCGTCCGAGGTGAAACAGGTGCGCCATTTCTTGGTACCCCCGAAATCCCGGGCCGTGATCAGGCCCTGGGCTTCATGTTTTTCCGTGATGGTGACCTTTTCTCCGTTGATGATCACCTCCCGGTCCCCGCCCCTGACCCGGGACCAGGGGACCCCCCAGGCCGCCAGCTGGCGGATCGCCTTGGGGGCCGTGTTGACAAACATTCTGGCCACATCCTGGTCGCATCCCCAGTCGCTGCCTTTGACGGTATCTCCAAAATGCACATCTTCATCATCCCCATCGCCCTTGACACAGGCGCCCAGACTGGCCTGCATGCCGCCCTGGGCTGCTGCGGAATGGGATCGTTTGGCAGGGATCAGCGAGAGGACAATGGTGTCAAACCCCCGCTGCATGGCGGCAATGGCAACCCTGAGCCCTGCCAGGCCGCCGCCGATGACAAGTGAATCCGTATATATAACTTTCATTGAGAAATCCTTATGTTTTAGTGAGTTTCTGTGGCAGCCGGGGTGACATCATGGGCACCTGAATCCGTTTCGGTCTCCGGCAAAAGCCCCGTGTCATGATCGGTTGTGTCTTCCGCCGGTGCCGTTTCCACGGGCCCATCCGCCGGCATTGCCTCGTGACGGGTATTTTCCGGTTCCACGGCCGTTCCCGCCTCATGGCCGGCGCTTTCCGGTTCTGCCACGCTTTCCGGTTCTGCCACGCTTTCCGGTTCTGTCATGTCAGCCGGCAGGGCATGGGATTTCTGATAGGCGGTGCCTGGATAGGGTTCGCCGGCATTGCTTTTGTGCTGAATACCGATGACAATGAACATGGCAAGGGCCAGAAACCCGATGGCCAGAAAGAAAATGGTCAGGCGGTTTTTCGCCTTTTTAAGTTTTTTGCGGGAGGCGCCGGCATCTTTGCCCGTGAACCATCCCCATTTCATGCACAGCCGGTACAGACCGATGCTGGCATGCAGTTCCACACAGATGAGCAGAACCAGGTACAGAAACCAGTAATTGCCGGACACCACCCGGTGGGCGGACAGGAACGGATCGATGCTGCCCGGGTTCACCAGCATGGTATACAGATGCACGGACCCGGCAAAGAACATGATAAATCCGGTCACGGCCTGGATATACCACAGGTTGGTGTCGGTATGTTTCATCATCTGCATCTGGTCTCGCATGATCCGGTGCTGGCGCCAGGAAATGGGAAACTTGCGCATTCCCAGCAGCGCATGAACGATAAACAGGGTGAACACCCCGGATACCGCGAAAAACACGGCAATGGGATACCCGTGCCCCGTGTCGGACAGAAACGCCAGTTCCATGGTTTTGGCCACGAAATCGAACGCATCCTTGCCCAGGATAATGCTGCCCACCAGAAGCATGTGCACCCACATGAACAGCCCCAGGATCAGGCCTGTGCCGCTCTGGGCCAGATCCAGCCGGGCCGGGAGCCGGCTGCTTCTTGGTTTGTTTTCCTCAATAATATAACTTTCCAATGGTAACCTCCTTTTATGATCCAGGCCGACCCCAGGGTCAGCTAAAATATCTCTTTACAGATCTGTCCGATACGCCCCAGATTTTCACACACGTGAATGCCGTTTTCTTTGAACGCCTGGATTTTGGCTTCTCCCGTGCCGCTGGACCCGGAAATGATGGCACCGGCATGCCCCATGCGCCGGCCCGGCGGGGCCGTGAGCCCGGCGATAAATCCCACCACCGGCTTGGTGACATGGGCCTTGATATAAGCGGCCGCCTCTTCCTCCGCACTGCCTCCGATCTCCCCCACCATCACCATGCCATGGGTCCTGGGGTCTGCCTCGAATGCCGACAGCACATCGATGAAGTTGGTGCCGTTCACCGGGTCTCCGCCAATGCCGATGCAGGTGGACTGGCCCAGCCCCTCTTTGGTCAGCTGGTCCACCACCTCATAGGTCAGGGTCCCGGACCGGGACACCACCCCGACATGGCCTTTTTTGTGGATCATTCCGGGCATGATCCCGATCTTGCACTCTTCCGGGGTGATGATGCCCGGACAGTTGGGACCGATGAGCCGGCACTTTTTGGTGCTCAAGAATTTTTTCACCTTTACCATATCCAGGATGGGAATGCCTTCCGTGATGGTTACGATGAGCGATACCCCGGCATCGGCCGCCTCCATGATGGCATCGGCCCCGAACGGCGGGGGCACGAAAATCAATGATGCATCCGCCCCGGTCTCCTGAACGGCGCCGGCCACCGTGTTGAACACCGGCACCTCATCCATTTTCTGCCCGCCCTTGCCCGGGGTGACCCCGGCCACGATCCGGGTGCCGTATGCCATGCACTGCCGGGTATGAAAACTGCCTTCGTTGCCGGTAATTCCCTGAACCAGCACTTTTGTATCCTTGTCTACAAATATACTCACAACCTTCGTTCTCCTTTAGTTCACCGCTGCTGCGATTTTTTTGGCGGCATCGGACAGATCCGATGCACTGGTCAGGTTCAGCCCGCTGTCCGACAGGATCCGCCGGCCTTCTTCCACGTTGGTGCCTTCCATGCGCACCACCACCGGCACGGTGACGCCGGTTTTCCTGGCCGCATCCACCACCCCTTTGGCAAACACGTCACACCTCAAAATCCCGCCGAAAATATTGATCAGCACGGCCTTGACCTTCGGGTCCGCCAGAATGATGCGGAACGCATTTTCCACCTGCTCGGCCGATGCCCCGCCCCCCACATCCATGAAATTGGCCGGAGAGGCACCGGCGTTCTTGATGATATCCATGGTGGCCATGGCCAGGCCGGCACCGTTGACGATGTTGCCCACATTGCCGTCCAGGTTGATGTAATTGAGATTGTATGTCGAGGCCTCCACCTCCATGGGGTCTTCCTCATCCAGATCCCGCAGTTTCAGCAGATCTTTATGCCGGAACAGGGCGTTGGAATCAAAATCCACCTTGGCATCCAGGGCCATGACCTGGTCGTCGGATGTCAGAATCAACGGGTTGATCTCCACCAGGGAACAGTCATTGCCCACAAAAAATTTGTACAGGTTGGCCACAAGGGAGGAAAATCCTTTCATGGCTGCAGGCGGCAGTTCCAGGCCGAACCCGACCTCCCGCAGCTGATATCCCTGGATCCCCATGAGCGGATCCACATGAACCTTGATGATCCGTTCCGGGGTTGTGGCCGCCACTTCCTCGATATCCATACCCCCGTCCCGGCTGGCCATGATCACCACGGTTGCCGTGGCCCGGTCCATGAGCAGGCTCAAGTACAATTCCTTTTCGATCTGCTGGCCGGCTTCGATGAACAGTTTTTTCACGGTCCGGCCTTCCGGTCCGGTCTGGTGGGTCTTCAGGGTCATGCCCAGCATCTGTGCAGCCAGTTTTTCCACATCTTCTTCTGAATCGGCCAGTTTGACGCCCCCGCCTTTTCCCCGGCCCCCGGCATGGATCTGGGCCTTGACCACCACGGGAAATTTCCCCAGGTCTTTTGCCGCGGTCACGGCTTCCGCCACGGAAAAGGCCGGGTGCCCGTCTGGAACCGGCACCCGGTATTGCGCAAACAATTGTTTTGCCTGATATTCATGTATCTTCATCTGCTTCTTTCCTTTTTTGTGGAAAACTGGGGTCAGGCCTTGCATTATTGACTTTTGGAGATAAAAGTCAATAATGCAAGGCCTGACCCCAGCCTCCCCCCATTATAAATACGACAGCAGCATCCGGGCCGCGGCCGACGGAGAGATCTCTCCTCTGGCCACCTGGCCGGACACCACTGGAATCTGTGCATCGATCTGCTGGTTGTCTTTGAACATCTGTTTCAATCCGTCTTGCACCAGGGTCCACATCCACTCCAGGGCCTGGTTTTTGCGGCGCTGTTCAAACTCACCCGAGGACGTGAACACGTTCCGGTGTGCCAGCACCTGTTCCCATACGGGCACGGTGCCGTTTTCCTCCACGGACGAGCAGGTCATCACCGGCGTATGCCAGGAGGCGGAAGCCGGCAGAATCAGGTGCATGGCGTTTTCCAGGTCTTTTTTGGCCCGGGCCACCCGGTCCTGGTTGTCCCCGTCCGCCTTGTTGATGGCAATGCCGTCCGCCAGCTCCAGGACCCCTTTTTTGATGCCCTGCAACTCGTCCCCGGCCCCGGCGATCATGAGCACCAGGAAAAAGTCCACCATGGCGGCCACGGCCGTCTCGGACTGACCCACGCCCACGGTTTCCACCAGAATGACATCAAACCCGGCGGCCTCGCACACCAGCATGATCTCCCGGGTTTTGGCCGCCACCCCGCCCAGCGTTTCTCCGGCCGGTGACGGCCGGATAAATGCGTTGGCATGGGAGGCCAGTTTTTCCATCCGGGTCTTGTCCCCCAGGATGGACCCGCCGCTGCGTTTGCTGGAAGGGTCCACGGCCAGCACGGCCACCTGGTGGCCGGCATCCGCCAGATAGACCCCCAGGTTCTCGATAAATGTGCTTTTGCCCACACCGGGGACACCCGTGACCCCCAGCCGGATACTGTTGCCGGCCATTGGCAGGATCTGCTCCATGATCTTTGCCGCCATCTCCTGGTGGGCCGGCACCCGGCTTTCGATCAGGGTCATGGTCTTGGCGATCCTGCGCCGGTTCCTGTCTTTGATTCCCTGGATCAGTGCTTCCAGATCCGTTTCCGACATGGGTCACACCCCCAGAATGTTCAAAATCTGATTGGCGGAATCGGTCACCACGGTACCGGGTCCGAAAATCCCGGCTGCCCCGGCCTGTGTCAGAAAATCATAATCCCCGGGCGGGATGATGCCCCCCACCACCACCCGGATATCTTCGGCATCCTGTTTGGCAAGTTCCTCGATCACCCGGGGTACCAGGGTTTTGTGTCCGGCGGCCAGACTGGACACCCCCACCACGTGCACATCGTTTTCCACGGCCATTTTGGCGGCCTCATCCGGGGTCTGGAACATGGGGCCCAAGTCCACATCAAACCCGAAATCCGCGTATGCCGTGGCGATCACCTTGACCCCGCGGTCATGGCCGTCCTGGCCCATCTTGGAAAGAAGTATTCTGGGACGTCGACCCGTCTTTTTCTCGAAATCCGCGGTGCGCTTGCGCAGGGATGCCAGAATCTCGGGATCCGCGTTCTGGGCATACACCCCGGAAATACACTGGGTGGTGGCCACAAACCGGGTGAACACTGTTTCCATGGCATCGGAGATCTCCCCCACCGTGGCCCTGGCCCGGACGGCGGGCAGGCAGGCGGCCAGCAGGTTATCCCCGGTCTCACAGGCGTTTGTGATGTCCTCCAGGGCCTTTTTCACGACCGCATTGTCCCGGGTTTTCCGGATCTGTTCCAGACGCGCCACCTGCTCGTTACGCACTTCCTCGGACACCTCTCTGAACGGGATCGGGGCTTCTTCGTCCACCCGGTATTTGTTGACGCCCACAATCACATCCTGGCCCTGATCGATGCGGGCCTGGCGCCGGGCCGCCACCTCTTCGATGCGCATTTTGGGCATGCCGGACTCGATGGCCTTGGCCATGCCGCCCAGGTCCTCGATCTCTTTTAAGATCTTTCTGACCTCATCGACGATGTTCTGGGTCAGGGTCTCCACATAATAGGAGCCGCCCAGAGGATCCACCACATCACAGATATGGGTTTCCTCCTGGATAATAATCTGGGTGTTGCGGGAAATGCGGGCCGACAGCTCCGTGGGCAGGCCCACGGCCTCGTCAAACGAGTTGGTGTGCAGGCTCTGGGTGCCCCCCAGCACGGCGGACAGGCACTCCAGGGTGGTGCGGACAACATTGTTGTAGGGATCCTGCTGGGTCAGGCTCCAGCCCGATGTCTGGCAGTGGGTGCGCAGCATCTTGGATTTGGGATTTTGGGGATTGAACTGAGACATCAGTTCGGCCCACAGAAATCTTGCCGCCCTGAGCATGGCAATGTCCATGAAAAAATTCATGCCGATGCCGAAAAAAAACGACAGCCGGGGGGCGAACCGGTCAATATCCAGGCCCGTGGCCAGGGCCGCCTTGACATATTCCAGGCCGTCGGCCAGGGTGAACGCGGTCTGGAGCACGGAATCGGCACCGGCTTCCATGATGTGATACCCGGAAATGCTGATGGTGTTGAATTTGGGCATGTGATCCGAACAGAACCCGATGATGTCCGAAATGATGCGCATGGAGGGTTCCGGCGGATAAATATAGGTGTTCCGGGTCAGATATTCCTTGAGAATGTCATTCTGGATGGTGCCCATGAGCTGATCATGTTTGACCCCCTGCTCTTCGGCGGCCACGATATACCCGGCCAGGATGGGCAGCACGGCCCCGTTCATGGTCATGGACACGGACATCTGGTCCAGGGGGATCTGATCGAACAGGATTTTCATGTCCTCCACGGAATCGATGGCCACCCCGGCCTTGCCCACATCCCCGGCCACCCGGGGATGATCGGAATCATATCCCCGGTGGGTGGGCAGATCAAAGGCCACGGACAGCCCTTTCTGGCCGGCGGCCAGATTCTTGCGATAAAATTCGTTGGATTCCTTGGCCGTGGAAAACCCGGCATACTGGCGGATGGTCCAGGGTCTTCCCGCGTACATGGTGGCCTTGGGTCCCCGGACAAAAGGATCGAACCCGGGCAGGGTCCCGGCACATTCCAGATCCCGGGTATCCAGATCCGTGTACAGCGGTTTGATGTCAACCCCTTCCGGTGTTTTCCGGGTCAGAGATGACAAAGGTTTTCCCCGCAGTTCCTTTTCGGCGAGCGCTTCCCATTTTTCGATATCAGACAGGTGAGACATGGTTATCCTCCAAAATTGTCTTTCTCGGGTTGTCGGTTACCGGCATCTGACATGAACAAAGATTGAAATATCTGTTCACCGAACTTACCGTTCACACAGTTCCACCAGAACCCCGGCAGTGGCTTTGGGGTGCAGAAAAGCGATCTTTGCGCCGCCAGCCCCTTTTCGGGGGGTTTCATCGATGAGTTGAATGCCTTTTTCCCTGAGTTCCGCCAGAGCGTCTTCGATATTTTCCACCTGAAACGCCACATGCTGGATGCCTTCGCCCTTTTTTTCAATATATTTGGCAATCGGTCCGTCCGGGGCCGTGGATTCCAGCAGCTCCACCTCGCTTTCCCCCACCGGCAAAAACGCAGTGGTCACCTTCTGTTCCGCCACGGTCTCGGTCCCTTCCAGAGAAAGCCCCAGCCCGTCTGTCCAGAAATTTTTCCGGCCGTCAATACTGTTGACTGCAATGCCCAGATGATCGATTTTCAGTATTTTCATTCTGATTCTCCCTTTTTTACACCCTGTTGACCCACTGTTTTCACAACCCCTATCTATAGTGGGATCACCCGATGAAAGTCAACCTAAATTGATTATAATAGATTACTAATATAAATAGGGTTTCTGCAAAAAATGACCCACCGGGATTTCGACCCGGTTCACGATACGGTTTTCAGATAATTCAGATAGGCGGGCAGGATGATTGATGAATCCAAACCAAGACATTCGGCATATTGTTTGATATATCCCTTCAGATAAACGGGCGAGGGTAATTTTTGCATCACATCCTCTTCGATGGCCCGGAGTACCGCCACCGGAATTCGGGTAACTGCAAATATTTCGTTGAGTTCCAAATGGAGCGAGGTCCGCACGGATTTCAGATCCGCCCCGGACAAAGCGGTCCGGGCGTGAATGTCCTCTTTGAGAGACGGGGTATCCATATCCACCTGCTTTTTCTGGATGTTTTTTTTCGTCTGACGGATGGTTTGTTCATCATGCATGGAAAACATGGGCTTTGGCTGACGCTGATCCCTTTTTTCCATGTCTGCGGAAGACACATGACCGGCCTCTGTCAGATACCGGTCATACTCCTCTCTTTTCCGGGCATCCATGAGTACTTTGTAGGCCTTTTTGGACCGCTCGAGAATGGCTTGCCGTTCTGACCCGGAAAAAAGGGAATACGTACTCAAAGAATCGGTATCATAGATGGCCAACAACTCACTGTAGGCCGCCTGAATCTGTTCTGGACCGGCGGTGACGGAAATTCCCAATACGTCATAATGGGTCTGTTCATCAGACTGTTTCATATCCCTGTTTTCCCTGGCCTGTCGGCAACCGGGGGCGGTTCGAATGAACTCGCTATCTTGCAAAATTCATCCGCCGTGGGGGCATGGGCATACTGAGTCACAAAAAGCTGCCTTGACAGAACCGCATTGTGCACATTTTCATCATACCGGATATTGCCCAGAAATCTGAACCCGGAATAAAAATGATGGTTGCAGACCTTTTCGATTTTTGTGCCCAGTTCCGGGTCATCCCGTTTATGCAACTGGTTGACGACAAAAAGAAATTGAAATGCGGACAGTTTTTGTTTCAACTGCTCTGCCATGTCCGGGGCCTGTTTTCGGATCTCTTTGAGAATACGAAACGTCTGACCCACCGGATTTCCCGACAAATCCAGGTGGCTTGTGAGCCGATGGAAGGTTTTTTGTGTCAGGGTCCGCTTGATCATCCTGAAATAAGCCGCCTTGATAAACGCAAACGAATTTTCTATGGCAGTCGGTTCCGAGGTCAACACAAAAAGGCCCTGATGCGAAGTCAAAAAAAAATCCAGCATATTGAAGCTGGTACCGGCCCCCAGATCCAGAAACACATAATCAAAATCCAGCCCCCGGATGGACCGGATGATCTTGTCCTTTTGGGCCGCGTGAAGATTGGGTGCCTCCACCCGGCAGTTGGCAGAACTGACAAAATACAACCCCGGGGTTTTGGTGGGGGCGACCACCTGTTCCAGATGATTGACCCGCTTGCCGAGAAACCAGTCCAACCCTTTTTCCAGATGATCGACACCCAGAAAGGTGTGCAGATTCGGTGCCCCCAGATCCAGGTCCACCAGCAGCACCTTTTTTCTTTTCCGGGCCAGCAGAAATCCAAGATTGGCGGTTATCAGGCTTTTTCCGATACCCCCTTTACCACCGCCTACAGGATATATCTGCGTCGTCTGAATGATTATTCTCCCGGCCCATATCTTTGATTGGAATTCATACTATGTCAAAAATGCCGGATCGTGTCAAGAATTGTTGGTTCATTGACATTCCGGCATATGTCACCTATGTTGTACCCCTTCACCCCCAGCACTGAAAGGCATTTGACAATCGATATGGATACGACAGATCTGGCCCGGTACCTGAACACCCCTATGGCCATCGGCGGCAAAACCATCCACGGCCGGATGGTGCTGGCCCCCATGGCCGGCATCGGGCACGTGGCTTTCCGGGAACTGGTGGCGGAACAAGGCGGATGCGCGCTGCTGTTCACGGGCATGTGTTCCGCCAAAGCGGTTCCCCATGAAAATCCGGCCCAATCGATGGTGTTTCGCTGGCGCCCCCGGGAACTGCCGTTCACGGTGTGCCAGATCTTTGGATCCGAACCCGGAGAGATGGCCCTTGCCGCCCGGCGCATTGAAAACGAAGGCTTTTTCGGGGTGGATCTGAATTTCGGATGTTCCGTGGCGGCCATCTGTAAAAAAGGTTGCGGGGCCGCGCTGTTGAAGGCCCCGGACCACGCGGCCCGCATTGTGGCGGCCGTCAGAAAAGCGGTACAGATCCCGGTGTTTGTCAAGTTCCGCACCGGGTGGTCCGATGATCCGCCATATGCGGCAGACATGGCAAGACGGTTCGAAAGCGCCGGGGCCGACGCGTTGACCTTTCACCCCCGGGTGGCCCCGGACCGCCGCAACCGGCCCCCGAAACTGGATATCATCACCCGGGTGAACCAGGCGGTAACCATCCCGGTCTTTGGCAACGGCAATCTTTTCACCATAAAAGACGGTATTCGCATGCTGTCACAGACCGGATGTCAGGGCCTTTCACTGGGCCGCATGGCTGTGGCCCGGCCCTGGATTTTCGCCCGATGGACCGGTACAGCACAAGTGGATGAGACCATCTATCACTCCACGGCCCGGCGCCTGCTCGAACGGCTGGACCATCACTATCCATCGCCTTTCAACCTGAAGCTGTTCAAGAAGTTCGCCCCCTACTTCTGTGCCAATTTCAAGTTTTCCCTGTTTTTGCTGAAACAGTTGAATCAGGCAAAAACCATGGATGAGATGGCGCAGGCCATCGATCAACTGTTCATCCCCTGCCCGGAAACCCTGTCCGTTCCCAATCAGAACCTGTTTGTATAGGCTGCAAAAAGGCCTATAGCCCCAGGATGCTCAACCCTTCTTCCAGTTCGAAATAGGGTTTGATCTCATATTGATACCCCGGCACCCCGAAATAGATGGCCAGGCTGTCCCCGATGGCCTGCAATCCTTCGGCCAGGCGGCTGTTGTCCAGTTCATAATAGGTCAAAGAGTGCATACCTGTCCGTCTGCTGGCCGAAATATACGGCCCTTTCTTGGTGATGAAATCCGGCAGGGGCGGGGCGGTCAGATACCGTTTGGCAATTTCACGGGTACTTTCCGGGGGATAGGTGACATTGGAAACAACGATCATGGTGATTCTCCTTTTTCAGTCTTTGTTGCTGACAAAAAATTCTTCAATCATGTTTTCTGAAATCAAATGGTTGCCATACGCTGCGGCCGTCTGTCTGTCTCGGAATTCAGACACCTGGATCAGATACCAGGTTTTGCCGCCGCCCGTGGTTGTTTTGATCCTTGCATCCATGCCTTTTTGCGTCAGGGCCGTCAAATACTGCCTGGCATGGGTCCGGGTCAGGTAGGCCGCCACCTGAATGGTAAAGGGTTTGGGCACGCGCTCTTCAATCACGGTTTTGGTTTTTTCCACCGGTTCCGGCGCATCCACGTAAAAAACAGAATACAACACAAACAGGAGCGCCCCAACACATACCCCCCCCATGATCCCGGCTTTCAGATAAAACCGCTGACGGGTCTGGGGGCGGGTGCCGGAACTGCCCTGTTTCAAGAAAGAAACCAGGGCCGACCCTGCCCGGGCCATGCGGCTGTGCAGGGTTTGCCCTGTGAGCCGGATTTGTTTCAGCACCCCCGGGACCGGCAAGGATGCACGGATCCTGTTTTCCGACCGGACGGCGTTTCGGAGCGTTTCCGGGACCGGTTCGCCGGGAAACACCGTTTTTTTCCGGAGCGGTACGGCCGTCAGGTCCTGGATCTCCTGCTGGAACTGTTTCCCTGACTCAGGATCTGCCAGTATCTGAGCATACACCTGTCTGGCAATGAAATCCATTCGCCCGGTGTCCAGAAAAATCCGGGCCAGCAGCGGCAG
This sequence comes from Desulfotignum sp., assembly GCA_011389555.1. Lineage (GTDB taxonomy): Bacteria > Desulfobacterota > Desulfobacteria > Desulfobacterales > Desulfobacteraceae > Desulfotignum. The sequence continues at coordinate 51,765 of JAABUD010000046.1, forward strand.
CAATCCGGACGTGGTGTAATGGACCTGGGCCAGACGGGTCAGCAATGCCTGGTCCCCGGCTGTCATCTGCCGGCCCGCTGCAAGCTGTTCCAGCCACAGGGCGGCCAGCACGTCATCATGGGGTGTCGATGACAGATAGACCTGGACCGCCTGTCCCACATTATCAAAGTGCCGGTCAAATGTCAGGGCAAACCGGGCCAGGGACCGGGTCATCAGCAATCTCAATTTTCCGGATCTAACCGGAGACGGTAAAATCGAATCATAGATCCGGACGGCCTGACGGTATTTTCTTTCCGCCCGGGCCGCAATGCCTGCCTGCTCCCACACCTTTGCCTCATGAATCCGTTTTTGAATCATCCACACGCCGGCCAGATGCATCAGGACACTGATCACGGCATAACAGACACCGGTCACTCCGATGAAAAACCCCACCTGCCCCGGACCGGCCCGCAATGGACTGACCCAGGGCAACAGGAAAAAACACCCGGGCACCGAAACCAGAAGGGTCAGCCAGAGCCGGACACCGATATTTCTCAACCACCGGCTCATCGCACCGTTTCCCCGCACAGATCCTGCCCTTTTTTCACGGCCACGATGATGCCGGGACGGGAATCCCGGGCATCGATGCGGCATCCCGTATCTGGATCGATTTTTTCAAACCGGATCTCTTCCGGGACCGGAAAATGTCTTTCCGGTTCATCCGCCAGGGCCTGCCGCATGAACCGGGCCCACACGGGGGCCGCTCCCCGGCCACCCGTAATCCCGACCCTGTTTTTGTCTTTCAGCGGCTGCTGCCGGTCAAACCCGATCCATACAGAGGTGCACAGGGTCGGGGTGAACCCGGTAAACCACGCATCCATGAAATTGCTGGAAGTGCCGGTTTTCCCCGCACAGGGCCGGGTGAACCCATGATCCCGGACCCTTCGGCCGGAACCGGTGTCCACCACGGCTTTCATCATATCCACCACCTGGTAGGCGGTTCCGGGGTCCAGCACCGGCTGTTTTTGAACCAGGTGTTCGAACAGGACCCGGCCAAAAGGGTCTTCCACCCGCCAGAACAAAAACGGCGCATGCCGGTTGCCGGCGCTGGCAAACACGGAAAACGCGGCCGCCATTTCCAGCGGCGTGACCCCGGCTGCCCCCAGGGCAATGGAAAAAACATCCGGCATCGGACTGTCAATGCCGCATTTTCTGGCGATGTCCACCACGGCATCCGGCCCGGTGCGCTGAACCAGCTGGGCCGCAATGGTATTGACCGACCGGGTCATGGCGGTTTTCAACACCATATCTCCCTGAAACCCGCGATCAAAATTCCGGGGCTGCCAGTCTGACGTCCCGGGAACCGGAATGGTCACGGGCTGATCCGTCATCAGGGAGCCCGGGTGCAGCCCGGTTTTTTCAAATGCGGCATAATAGACAAACGGTTTGAATCCGCTGCCGGCCTGGCGACGGGCATGGGTGGCCCGATTGAATTCACTCTCGAAGTAATCCCGCCCCCCCACCATGGCACGCACGGCACCCGTGGCCGGGTCCACCGCCACCAGAGCCCCCTGGGGCCGGGGTGAGTTTTCAGTTGAACGCCCCATGTGTTGATCCATCTCCTCCAAACCCTGCCGCAACGACATCCTTGCCAGTTCCTGGAGACGGGAATCCAGGGTGGCATACACACGGATGCCGCCTCTGTATACCACATTTTCACCATACGCATCGATCAACGCCTTGATCAGGGCATCCAGAAAATAACTCCCGCTTCGGGCATCGCGTTTCTCCCGGTTCAGGACCGGAATCTCCGATGCGGCCGATACGGCCTGCTCCGAAGTGATATACCCGGTGTCTTTCATGCGCTGCAGCACCACCTGTCTTCGTTTCAATGCCCGGTCCATGTGGTGGAACGGGTTGTAGGCGGACGGGGATTTGGGCAGTCCCGCCAGAAGGGCTGCCTCGGACAGGGTCAATTCCCGGGCCGATTTTCCGAAAAACGTGTCCGCCGCTTTTTCAACGCCCTGGGCACCGGCCCCGAAATGGATCTGGTTGATATAGACTTCCAGGATTTCCGCCTTGGAATGGGTGGCCTCGATCTGAAACGAAACCAGAAGCTCCCTGAATTTTCTGGAAAACGACTGTTCAAACGAAAAAAACAGGTTTTTGGCCAGCTGCTGGGTAATGGTGGAGGCCCCCTCCACCCGGCCGGGTTCAAACAGGGTAACATACAGGGCCTTGGCTGTTCTGAGCTTGTTGATGCCATGATGCTCGAAGAACCGGTGGTCCTCCGTGGCCACAATGGCATTGATGAAATCAGGCGTTACCCGGCTCAATGGAACACTTTCCCGCTCGCCCAGGTGCAGCGCCACCTGACCGGATGTATTGTAAATGAGACTCTGGGGGGTTTCAATGATCCGGCTCAGATCTTCCGGGAGCCGGGGCAGATCCGACGACGTATACAGTACCAGAAGGGTGACCGAAAAAACGGCGCAGCAAACCAGGATGAGGCCGGCGAAAAATACCAGCCGCACGGCGGCCCACATGCGGCAAATGCCTTTCATGAATGGGCGCCCTTGAGGATCAGACCCAGCTGCCAGACCGCCCACTCCCTGGCATTGACAAACAATACCCGGACCCGGGCCTGGTGGCGGATTTCAAACCCCAGCCGGATAAATCCGTCTTCCGCCTCGTTCCAGATCCCCACCCGGGCAATGACCCCTTCCTGATCCAGCAGCAGATCCGTGTCCGGCAGCAGATCCGGAATCATCTCAGGGGGCAGTTTGAATACGGCATCAAAAAACAGGTCCACGGGATAAATCCGGCCGGAAAATTCATGAAATGTCTCAAGGGTACCGGGTTCCAGATATTGTTTTTCGGCAATGGCGGTCAGGGTATCCCGGGTCATACCGATCTGATGGACCACCCGGTTGCCGGTGTTGATAAAATAGATCTTCATTCCATTTTCCAGGCCTTCACAAAAAATGCGGTCCGTGACATCCCCGTTGAGCAGCCAGATGAGACGGGCCGGTTCCAGAATCTGTCTGGCATGGGTTAACGGAAGGGATCGATACAGTTCTTTGAAATGAGATCTGTCCAGGGTGACCCATTCTCCGGGCAACAGGCGGCGGGCGATACCGGAAAACGAATCGGCCCGGTGGGCAAATGCCCGGGTATCACTTTTCCGGTCGATCAGCTGACTCACGGTATCATGGGCCGTCAGGGTGTCCCGGCCCAGTTCCCAGACCGCCCCTTTTTCCGGCCGGGTATGATTGATGGCGACCAGAAACCGGCCCAGCATCTGCTCCCCCCAGTCGAAACGAAACTCTGAAAATATCAGCACAGCCGACAGAATCATCACGCTGATATTCAAAAAGGAAACTGTCCGGGTCAACCGTTCCCGGCAACCGGCGGGCGCATACCATCCAGAAGTCATGAAAATGTCAAGCCTTGCCCGCTGCTTTCATGGAGTCCATAAATACCCGGTAAAAATCGGTATGGGCCTGGAGGGTCTGAGACAGCACCGTGGGCAACTGGGACAGGTTGTCCGGGCCGATCACGCCATTGACACTGGCATGCAGCGCCGTCATGGGATCACCGGTCGTGAAGGACCGGCCCATCAGCAGCAGACAGATGGCGCGCCGCACGGACATGTCCAGGGTGTGCATGTACACGGAAAGAATCTCGCCATCCGGATCGAACCGATCTTCCAGCATGATCAGCGGATACACATGATAGGCCATTTTTTTCACGGCAGTCGCCGGATCCGGGGCGGTTTCCACGGCATACCCCGATTGTCGGGCCGCCGTCATCGCCGGCTGCCGAAACGGCCCCTCCAGGGCAAGAATCAGAGCCCGGGGCTGATCTTGAACCGCTGTTTCCGGCCGGACCCCGGAAGCGGCTCCGGCCGGGGTCCCGGTCCCGGTTTTCTGGACTGACACGACCATCTTTTCCTTGCATTTCGGACAACTGAGCACGGCATCCCTGTCTTTGGGTATTTTGTGATCCGGAATATTGAACTGGGAATGACATTTTTTGCATTGAATGTTCATGAGTCAAGGTCCCCTTTGTAGCCCCGGTCGATCTCCAGAGAATCGATCTGGGTGGTGGCTTCGCCCCGGGCGCTTTTGACGCTGTCCAGTCCCCGTCCCACCATGTCTTTTCTGGAGGCATAAGCCATGGCAACGGTTTCATCGATTTTGTTGTCTTGGTAAAGAGACACGATATACTCGTCAAAGGTGACCATCCCCTGGGGTTTGCCGGCCATGATGATCTCGTTGTAGGTTTTGCCCTCGGATTCCCCGTTGAGAATGGTATCTCTCACCCGCAGGTTGCTGGCCATGATTTCAAAGGCCGCCACCCGTCCGCCACCCGTTTTGGGCAGCAGTCGCTGGGCCACCACCCATCTGACCGTGTCGGCCAGGCGGACGCGGATCTGTTTCTCCTCCTGGGAGGAAAACATGCCCAGAATCCGGTTGATGGTCTGTCCCGCATCCACTGTGTGCAGGGTGGACAGCACCAGATGACCGGTTTCCGCCGCAGACAGGCCGATCTCCACGGTTTCCCGGTCCCGCATCTCCCCCACCAGGATCACTTTGGGGGCCTGGCGCAGGGCCGCCCGAAGCCCGGAGGCGAAGGTGTCGAAATCCATGCCCAGTTCCCGTTGATTGAATGTGGACTGTTTCTGGGGATGCTGGTATTCGATGGGGTCTTCCAGGGTGATCACATGCACGGCCTGGGTCTCGTTGATCCGGTCCAGCAGGGCGGCCAGAGAGGTGGACTTTCCGGATCCCGTGCCGCCGGTCACAAAAATGATCCCGTTTTTTTCCTCTGACATCTTGAAAAACGGAGCCGGCAGTTTCAGATCATCGATGGTGGGAATTTTGGTTTCCAGCTTCCGCAGAATAATGGCATATTTGCCGGACCGGGAAAAGATGTTCACCCGGAAACGGGCCTGGGTGCCCAGCTGGTAGGACAGGTCGCAGGAGCCTTCCCTCAGAAGGGTTTCCGTCAGTTTCCGGTCATTTTGGATCAGGTTCAACGCGATGGTTTCCGTCTGGAACGGGGTCAACCGCTCGAAATCCGGATCCATGTGCACGGGTGTCAACTTGCCTGAACTTTCCACCTGAAGGGGTTTGCCCGGTGTCAGGTTCAGATCGGACACATTGGGGTGGGCGGTGAGCATTCTGGATAAAATCTGATCGACCTGCTGTTTTTTCATGGGTCATCCTTACAATGAGATTGCAATCACATGGCACATCAGGCTTCGGTAAAATCTGTGGGCGGTTTTTTGAGGAACGGGCGGAAAATACTTTTGTTGTTGGCTTTGCTGTAGGCTTCATCCGGACTGATCCATCCTTTTTTGTACAGTCCCATGATGGAGTCGTCCAGCAGCTGCATGCCGTATTGTTTCCCCGTCTGGATCATGGAAGGGATCTGATGGGTTTTGGATTCCCGGATCAGGTTTCGCACCGCCGGGGTGGCCACCAGAATTTCCAGGGCCGCACACCGCCCTTTTTTATCAATCCGTTTGAACAACACCTGGGCCACCACGGCCCTGAGCCCGTCGGACAGGGTGGAGCGGATCTGGGCCTGTTCCGAGGAAGGAAACACTTCAATGATCCGGTCCACGGTTTTGGCGGCACTGGACGTATGCAGGGTACCGAAAACCAGGTGTCCGGTGGATGCCGCTTCGATGGCCAGAGAAATGGTTTCCAGATCCCGCAGCTCGCCCACCAGAATGATATCCGGGTCCTCGCGCAGAGCCCCTCTCAAGGCGGCGGAAAAGGTCTGGGTATGGGTCCCGACCTCCCGGTGGTTCACAATGCAGCTCTGGCTTTTGTGAACAAACTCGATGGGATCTTCCACCGTGATAATGTGATCTTTTCTGGCATGGTTGGCCTGGTCGATAATCGCGGCCAGGGTGGTGGATTTACCGGATCCCGTGGGGCCGGTGACCAGCACCAGTCCCCTGGGCAGATCCGCCAGTTTGGAAATCACCGAAGGAAGACCCAGCTTCTCCGCGGTCAGAATCTCGGAGGGAATTTCACGAAATACGGCGGAAAGCCCGTTCTTCTGCATGAAATAATTGGCCCGATACCGTGCCAGTCCCGGGATTTCATACCCGAAATCCACATCCCCGGTCTCTTCAAACACCTTTATCTTTTCCTGGGAAGTGATTTCATAGAGCATGGCCCGCAGTTTGTCCGATGTCAGGCGGTCATACTTGATCCGCTCGATGTCCCCGTTCAGCCGCAGGGCCGGCTGCTGTCCGGCTGACAGGTGCAGGTCGGACGCTCCCTGATCATGCATCAGTTTGAAAAACGCATCTATTTGAGCCATCTGTCCTCTTGTCCCCTTTTACAATGTTGGTGTGTGAGATCCGCAGCTGAACGCGTCTGCAGTCACATCACGCCCGGTTGATAAATTTGAGCGTGGCATCGGTCTCATCGGCTGCCTTGTTTTCTTTCTGGCTCATTTCCAGCAGTTTGGCATGGGACTCGATGACCGCACTGACCTGCATTTCCAGTTGAATCCGCTGCCGTTTGAGCTCCATGATATCGCTGTGGAGCTGGGAGAGCCGTTTATGGGCCCGGTTCAGGATCTTTTCCGCCTCGACCTGGGCGTTTGCAATCACGACCTGGGCCGATTTCTTGGCGTTGTCTTTCATCTGATCCAGTACGTTCTGGGACTGGATCATGGCGTTTTTCATGGCGTTTTCCCGCTTGCGGTACCCCTGGTTCTCCAGATCCAGCCGTTTTTTTTCTTCCGTCAACGTTTCCATGGCCCGGTCCATGGACTCCAGCTGGGCCGCCACCTCTTCCAGAAATTCATCCACTTCCCGGACATCGAATCCCCTGAAACGGGTTTTGAACTCCTTTTGTCTGACCACCATCGATGTAATTCCCATACTTCGTCCTTTCCATCTGAAGTCAGATGGTTACAAAACCATGGACCGCGCCAGTCCATGAAGCGTGTTCACCACAAAGGTCTGAAGAAAGATGATCGCCATCAGCACAACCACCGGTGAAATGTCAAAGCCTCCGAAATGGACCGGCAGTCTTTTTCTGACCTGATACAGCACGGGTTCAGTGGCGGTGTTGATGAACCGGACAATGGGGTTGTACGGATCCGGGTTTACCCAGGACAACACCGCACCGGCAATGACGATCCACATATAAAACGTCAATCCATAATTGAGCACCACGGCCACGGCTTCGAGGAAATTGGCCAATACAAACATTCAGATACCCTTTCATATTCCATTTTCATTTGATTTGATTTTTATTCAATGCTGTTATCAGGCAATCAGATAAAAATCAAGTTTTTTTACCTGGTTAGCCATACGCATGTATCCAGAGGGGCCGGGTGATAACACGGGTGTCCCCGCCGGACCGCCAAAAAAGAATCCCGTAACATTTCCGCCCCGTGCATGCGTTATATGCTTGAATGTCCTTCCATGGTATGATAACCATGTGAAATATATTTTAAAATTTTTGTCTGGAGACAACAAAGGGGGTAAATTCTGATGCTCACCATCAGAAACAGCCCCCCTGGATCTTTTAGGTCTGAAAAATTATTTATAAGTCCAAGGAGTTGAAAAATGGGTCCCGTAAAATTAAATGAAATCAAGGCTGTTTCCTATGAACGGGCTGAGGTGATAAAAGGGTATACCGACCGGTCCCTTCACGTCAACCTGACCGACAGTGCCATCCGCATCGATCCGGTGGATCCGGCTGTGAAAGACAAATTCATCGGCGGTAAAGGATATGATCTGTGGTTCATGTGGCAGGCCGTCAAAGGCATCACAAAATGGAATGATCCGGACAATGCCCTGTGCATCTCCGCCGGTCCTCTGGGGGGAACCCCGGGATATCCCGGCGGCGGCAAAAGTATTGTCACCACCATCTCCCCGTTGACAGGCGCCCCCATTGATTCCAATGTGGGCGGTTATTTCGGTCCTTACAAGAAATTTTCCGGATTCGATGTCATCACGTTGACCGGCAAGGCGGACCAGGATGTCGTCATTTTGATCGACGGCATTGAAAACCAGATCAAAATTTTCAGTGCCCCGGATCTGCCGGACAATGCCTATGAACTGACCGATGCGTTGACCCGGCATTTTGACGAAGACAAACCCGTGAACGTCTCGGTGGTGACAGCGGGTCCGGGCGCTGAAAACACCTATTTCGGATGCCTGAATTTCTCCTGGTATGATTCCGGCCGAAAAAGAGTCCGGTACAAACAGGCCGGCCGGGGAGGCACGGGAACCGTTCTGACGGACAAGAAAGTCAAGGCCGTGGTGGCCCGGTTCGGTGCTATTTCCATGAAAACCAACAACCCCGCAGACCTTGAGGCCCTGAAAACCGTCACCAAAACCCATGCCAAGGAAATCAATTCACTGGATCCCAAGCAGAACCGCATGGCCCTGGTGGGCACCACCCACCTGGTTCCCATCATGAATGACCATGACTGCCTGCCCACCCACAATTTCAAATTCGGATCCCACCCGGAAGCCGCGGTAATCGGCGAAGATGTGTATGAGCATATCTTTGACAAGGGCTTTGACGGGTGCTGGCGCGGGTGTGCCGTGGCCTGTTCCCACGGCGTCAAGGATTTCTCCCCGTTCACCGGCCCGTTCAAAGGCACCCGGGTGTTTGTGGATGGTCCGGAATATGAAACCGTGGCCGGATGCGGCTCCAACTTAGGCATTTTCGATGCCCACACCATACTGGAAATCAATTTCTACTGTGACGCGTACGGGCTGGATACCATTTCCGTGGGTACTTCCATCGGATTTGTCATGGAATGTTTTGAAAACGGCCTGATCACCACGGAACACACCGGGGGCCTGGCACTGAACTTCGGCAACCGGTCCGGCTCCCTGGAGCTGATCCATCAGATGGCCGGCGGCCAGGGCTTTGGTGCCATCGTGGGCAAAGGCATCCGCCGGATGAAACAGATCTTTGCCGATAAATTCAATGCCGATCCCGATTTCATGCAGGATATCGGCATGGAATCCAAGGGGCTGGAATTTTCTGAATACATCACCAAGGAAAGCCTGGCCCAGCAGGGCGGATACGGCCTGGCCCTCAAAGGCCCCCAGCACGACGAAGCCTGGCTGATCTTTCTGGACATGGTTCACAATTTCATGCCCACCTTTGAAAACAAGGCCGAAGCCCTGCACTGGTTCCCCATGTTCAGGACCTGGTTTTCGCTGTGCGGTCTGTGCAAGCTGCCCTGGAACGACATTGTGCCGGAAGACAACAAAGACACGGAAGAACCGGCCAAGGTGATAAAACATATTCAATGGTACGCGGATTTCTTTACCGCCATCACCGGCAAAAACACCACCCCCGATGACCTGATCACCATGAGCGAGACGGTGTATAATTTTCAGCGGATCTTCAACCTGAAAATGGGAACCGGCACCCGGGAGCATGATACCCTTCCCTACCGGGCCATGGGACCAGTGACCGTGGATGAATATGAAAGCCGGCAGGAACGATATGACAAACAGTTGACCGACACTTACGGCATGGACATTTCCGGCATGGATACCGCAGCCAGGGTCGCGGCGTTAAGAAAGGAACGCGAATCTCAATATGAACAGCTCAAGGATGCGGTCTATGACCGGCGGGGCTGGACCCGGAACGGGATTCCCACAAAAAAAACCGTGCAGCGCCTTGGCATCGATTTTCCGGAAGTACTGGAAGTCCTGGCAGCCAACGGGGTTCAATAGGATCACAGAGATGCCATGATACAGGTGAACGACCAGCCGTTTGAATGGGAACCGGACATGACTATAGCGGATCTGCTGGCGCAGATATCCGATGTCCGGTTCTGCTCGGTGGTCCGCCTCAACGGCAAGCTGATATCCAGTCCCCGGTTTCAAGAAACCCGGATTCCGGACAACGCGGTCATTCACCTGCTGCCTCTGGTGGCAGGTGGATGACCTGCCTGATATAACTGTTTTTTTAGTGTATGACCCATAAACCCAGCTTTTTTAACCCTCAACACAGAGCTCACTATTGAAATTATTTGTCGATTTTCTCAAGCGGCTGTTCAATAAACCATCCGTCCACACCCCATCACCGGAC